>NZ_VOIQ01000021.1 GCF_010470675.1 Desulfovibrio sp. JC010 | reverse complement strand
ATCTTTCGAAGTAAATGGTTCTCAGGAACCAATTCTTCAATCGTAACCAACTCAACAGTGACTTGCTTTTGCTCAGGCTTTTTTAACATGCAAACAATATAAAAAAGTCCTCACCAAAAGGCGAGGACTTTGTCAGCAATCTGAAAGGCCGGGACACATGTCCCGGCCTTCGTAGTTCAACCTTAGGTGCAGGTTTATTTATTCTTCCTTGCCCGCATTGAATTCTTCAATGACTTTTTCCGCGATGGGCGGCGGGCATTCTTCGTAGTGGGAGAGTTCCATGGTGAAGGTTCCCTGACCACCGGTCATGGAGCGCAGATCCGGTGCGTACTTCAGGATTTCAGACATGGGTACGTGGGCCTTGACCTCGGTCACACCGGCGGTGGAGTCGGAGCCGAGGACCTTGCCGCGGCGGGATGAAAGATCGCCGATGATGTCGCCCATAAATTCGTCAGGAACTTCAACCACAACGTTCATCAGCGGTTCAAGCAGGGCAACTCCGGCCTGTTCGCAGGCTTTCTTGAAAGCCATGGAACCGGCAACCTTGAAAGCCATTTCCGAGGAGTCAACGGAATGGTAGGAGCCGTCGTAAAGGGTGACCTTGAAGTCGATGATCTGTGAACCGGAAAGGAAACCCTTCTGGGCTGCTTCCTGAACACCTTTATCAACTGCCGGTATGTACTGCTTGGGAATTACACCGCCAACGATTTTGTTGACGAATTCGTAGCCGTCACCCTTAGTTTGCGGCTCAAGTTTGATCCAGCAGTCACCGAACTGACCGCGTCCGCCGGACTGTTTCTTGAAACGTCCGTTGACTTCAGCAAAGCCCTTGATGGTTTCGCGGTAGGGAACTTTGGGGGCATTGAGTACGATTTCAGCCTTGTAACGGCGTTTTGCTTTCTCAACGGAGATTTCGATATGGTTCTGGCCCATACCGGAAAGCAGGATATCAGCAGTCTCTTCATCGCGGGAAAGGGAGAGGTTGATGTCCTCAGCGAGCAGTTTCTGTATCGCCTGAAAGACTTTGTCTTCGTCACCTTTTTCTGCGGGAGAGAGTGCGAAGGTGATAAGTTGCGGAGCCAGTTCCGGCTTTTCAAGAGTGAACTTATTACCGTCATCGCAGAGAGTATCTCCGGTGAAGGTTTCCTTGAGTTTGGCAAGGGTAATAATTGCACCGGGACCTGCAGGAGCCTTGAGCGGTTTCTGATCCTTGCCGACCATGAGCTGGATGTTGCCCATTCTTTCTTTGGCGTCGGTGTTGGTGTTGGTCAGGGTCATATCGCCGCTGACGGTTCCGGAGAGAACGCGGCAGACGGTAAGCTGTCCGGCAAAGGGGTCTGCGATGGTTTTGAATACAAAGCAGGCCGCCGGGCCGTCAGCGGAAGATTCACGAGTTGTACCATCTTCACCCTGCCACTGGGGATGCTCAAGCGGGGAGGGCAGGTAGGTCTGGATCATGTCCAGCAGGAAGGAGCCGCCCTTGTTTTCCAGTGCAGAACCGACGCAGACCGGGAAAAGGCTGCGGTTCATTACACCGGCGGCCAGACCTTTTGCGATTTCTTCGGGAGCGAGTTCACCTTCTTCAAGATATTTTTCCATGAGATCTTCATCACTTTCCGCGATGTTTTCAATCATGGTTTCACGCAGAACTTCTACTTCGTCCGCGATATCGGCGGGAATATCACCCTTGGAGACTTTTCCATCCTTATCGAATAGATAAGCCTGACCGGAGAGCATATCCACTACGCCCTTGAAATTTTCCTTGATTCCGATTGGATAATGCAGCAGTACGGGGCTGATTCCGAGAGAGGAGTTAAGGCTGTCGAATGCAGAGTCGAAGTCTGCACGGTCTCGGTCCATCTTATTGATGAAAATAACTGTGGGGAGGTTTGCTTTTTCTACTGCTGCCCATGCTTTGCGCGAAAGGGGCTTGACTCCGTCCACGGCGTCAATGGTAAAGACAACGCCGTCGGACGCGGCTAGAGAGTAGGGGCGGTCTCCGCAGAAGTTTGCATCACCCGGAGTGTCGATAAGATAGTGGTCGTTTTTGTTCCACTTATATCCGGCGAAACCGGACTGGATGGAACCGCGGCGTTTAATTTCTTCAGGCTCGGTATCGAGGGCGGTGGTGCCTTCCTCAATCTTGCCGAGTCTGTCGATGACGCCAGCATTAAAAAGAATCATCTCGGCGGTAGAGGTTTTGCCACAACCGCCGTGGCCCACAAGTGCAAAAGTCCTTTGGTTTTGTAAAGCTTCAGACATTCAACAACTCCGTTTCTCTGAATGTTCACAGCCGGGACCGATGACCCGGCATGTACAGGTCTAAAGGTGCAACTTATAATTCTTCCTAATAATCCCTATAGGTACAGCCACGCTAACATGTCAAGCGTAGATAATTAATAAAAATTCGTGCATAAACAGTAATTGAGCACGACCTTATTCCGTTTTACGGAGGTTTAATAAATTGAGTAATCCCAATGTTTGCAGCCTTTCCCCGGCTGAAATCGACTGTTCCGGTCCATGGCTCCTGCATCCCCTTTCCCCGGCAGAAAAACTTATCCCCTCGCTGAAACAGCACGGACAGCTTGTTCCGGTGCTGGCGGTGGAAGAATCCGGTAAAAATCTGCTTATTGCAGGCAGGGCAAGGGTTGCCGCTGCTGCAAAGCTCGGAATGGATGTTTTGGTCCGTTATATAGATGCAGCTGATGATACTTCAAAGGCGGTGTTACATCTGGAAGAAAATGGCGCGCGTTTGGTGGACGAAAATGTGAAGTTGGCGACAATGCGTTTTTTCGCTGCCCGTCTGGACGGAGCCGACCTGCCCAAAACCGTGGCTCCGCTGCTCGGCATGAAGCCCAAATCGCGGGATATGAAATTCTGGCTGGATTGGATGGAACTGGAACCGGAATACGATGAATTGCTGGGGCTCGGTCACATCCCCTTGGCGGCAGTCGGTGTGCTTTCCAAACTTGATGAAACTGACCGTGCTTCACTGGTCCGGTTCTTTGAAAAATTGAGTTGGTCCCGCTCCAATGCGGTAAATTTCCTCACCTGGCTTTACGAGACTTCCCGCCGTGAGAACAAGTCTGTCACTGAACTTATTTCCACCCCTGTATTTGCAGCAGCAGGTGAGAGTGAATCGCCCAAGGATGCAGTTTCCCGGTTTTGCAAGGCAGCAAAAGAATTGCGCTATCCGCAACTGAGCGAGCTTGAAAAGACCCACAACAAGATCGTTTCTGAAATTTGTGCCGGGACCAAGTGGCGGGTTGAGCCTGTGGGTAGTTTCGAGACCGGGGAAGTCATGATCCAGACCCGTTTTAAGAGTCGTGAGATGATGGAAAAAGCCATGGACGATCTGGAATCAATCGCCAAATTCAGCGGCTGGGAAGAGTTGTTTGAATTGGGTCGAGACAAATAATACGATCTTTGAATTAATCAACACGGCGAAGCCCTAGTAAAAAGTTTTGAAGAGTCCAGAGAAACTTTTCCCAAAAGTTTCTTTGGCCCCGGAGGGCCGCCGGAGGCATAGTCATACATGAATAATAAATTCATTCTTCCTGATCATCTGAAGAGAATAGAAAAAATATATATTGATCGCTCCATGCAGAAAACTCCTGTTACCGAACGGGTGCTTTCGCGCATGCCTGATCTCCCGGTTGAAATCGTTGACCCGGAGAATTTTCCCCACGGCGAACTGGGCGGCAAGCAGTCCCTGTATTTAAAAGAATACAAGGGCAAGTTTCTGCGTTTCTGCCCCGGCACCCGTTACTATCACTGCTGCGGGTACCGGATTATCCACATCGGCGAGGGTTGCCCCATGGCCTGCTCCTACTGTATTTTACAGGCCTACTTTCAGGATAATGTGCTTAAAGTCTGGGCCAACCAGAATGATCTTTTTGATGAACTGGGTAAGGCTTTCTCCACTGATATTTCTACCCGCTACCGCGTGGGAACCGGGGAATTTACCGATTCCCTCGCCCTTGAGGCGGTAACCGGATACAGCCGTGATCTGGTGGAATTTCTCGGAGATCACCCCAATGTGTGTCTGGAACTCAAGTCCAAGATTATCGATCTTTCATGGATGGATGTGGTTAAGCGCACCGATCGTCTACTTCCGGCATGGTCTCTCAATGCGCCGTTCGTCAACGAGCACGAGGAGTTCGGTGTTTCCACCCTCAAGGAACGGCTTGAAGCTGCCCGTACCTGTGCTGAAGCCGGGTTCCGGGTCTGCCTGCACTTTGACCCCATCATCCGTTTTGATGGCTGGCGCGAGGGCTATGCGGAAATCATCGATATGATTTTTGATTATGTGAAGCCGGAACAGATTGCCTATTTCAGTCTCGGTTCATTCAGGCATATGCCGCATCTGAAGCCCATCATTGAGCAGAATTTCCCGGAAACAACCTACATCTACGATGAGTTCATCACCGGGAATGATAATAAAATGCGTCTGCTGCGGCCCTTACGTCTGCGCCAGTTCAAGTTCATTGTGGATCGTCTGCGTAAGCACGGCATGGGCAAGCAGCTCTATTTCTGCATGGAGTCTACTGAAAACTGGCAGGATGTCTTCGGATATACCCCCAAGGATTTAGGCGGGCTGGGCAAGCATCTTATGAAGCAGGCTTTTAACGACTAGCATCTTTCCGCTTAACTTAAATCTGTTCAGATTGAACCCCGCAACATGATCAATGCTGCGGGGTTTTGTTTTGCACATACTCATTTTCTAAGTTGCACAAAATTGTCTAACTGGTGCAAATAATTGCATATATAAATATTTAGTCAATGTTAACAGCTTGTTAAGAGGTGTTTTTAAAAGCCAAGTATCAAACAATTTTTTATTTCTGGCATGCCGCGTGAAATCTGATCAGGAAAAATCACGAGGTGTGAAATGGAATTATTTAAAATTGGTGCTGAGCTTCAGGAAGCAATCACTTTTTCCGGGACGGCCGGGACTATTGTCTGGATGCTGTTGATACAGCTGGTGTTGTTTGTGCTGTTTTTTGCTTTGGCTGTCCGAATTTTCAGGAAGTCCGTTGAGGAGTTCGAATTTTCATCTTCATTTTATGTTGTTAAAAAGCGTCATGGTGAAATTACAACGGAAGATTGCCCTTACGATTATATAAAGCATTAGTTTGAGTACTGAGGTCAGAAATGAATTTTTACAGTGCTATAGAAGATGTTTTGGGCGTTGTTGATGACGGCATGGTTGGAAACAATTTCAGAGGACTGGTTATGCTGGTTGCATTTACCATGGTCGCTATCTGGAGTTTGGGTCGTATCTTTTGTAGATCTATGATGACCTTATGACTATTTAAAAATAGTGCGGGGTATACAATGGTTACGGTGAATGAAGTCTTCGCGTTTATGTGTTTTATGTTTTTTGCATATCATGCCTTATTCAGCGGGGCCTAAAGTCTTCTGCTGCGGCCCTTTTGTGCAAAAATAGCACTTACCCTCTGGTGATTGGGATCATCTTGGTGTAATAACTCGATTAAAGGGGGATTATACCAATGTCCTTACAAGATTATAAAGTTCGAATTGATCGCCTTCAGGAAGGCCTTGGCAAGGCTTTTATTGAGAATCCGTTTATCCTGAACATTCCGGGCAAATCCATCGCTCTAAAGGTGGACCCCTATTATTACGTGGCTTTTGAACCCGCATTTTCCGAGAATCTGAGCCGCTTTGCGGTCATGCTGCCCAAAAACGTGCGTGACACTCTGGTGCGCACCGGGAACTTGGTCACCGATCAGGAAACCCGCAATCCGATCATCAAAATCCGCATGAAGTGGAATGATCGTTCATATGCCATGAATGTCTGTTTTGTGGAGTCCGGCTTCATTGATCAGGCCCTGAAGATATACGGCGGGGTCAAAGAGGAGGTCGGTCTGTCTGAAATACGTATCCTCGAGTCCGAACGAGAGAGACTGGAGCAGTTCTTCGGCGAGCGTACTCTTTTGAAGAGTGTGGCTTTTGTGGAGTAGTGGGGCGATGCTCAAAAAAATCCTCGCAGCCGCACTGCTCTTTTCCGTAGCAACCGCAGCCGGACTGTTCATTCTAAAATCCACTCAGCCAAAGGCGAACACTGCAGAGGATATTTCAAAATCTGACACCGATACAGCTGGTCTGGCTGAATTCAAAATAACTACAGATAAGAAAAAAGATGGTCAGGAGCAAAGAAGCGATTCCGATATTAAGGAGTCTCTCAACGGCATCACTTATACAAAGATCAATGTCTACGAACTTTATGATATTTGCGAGCGCAAGGATAATGCATTGATCGGCGGCAATTATGTCATGCGCGGGGTTGTATATAATGAAAAACAGCTTGGAAAGGATACTTCATTTGTGCTCATGAGGCACAACTTATGGTGTTGCCCGGATCATTCTATTTCGTTCGGATTCAGGGTTAATTTTGATAAGGCTGAATCATTAAGGAATGGGCAATGGGTGAAGGTTTACGGAAAGCTTGAGAAGGGTGCATTGGACGCTGAGGCGGCAATGCCTTCAGCTGAAGAAATGGAAAGAATTAATCTGGCACCCAATGTTGATGTAGAAAAGAATTGGATATTTACTGCCAGCAAGGTCGAGAAAGTCAGTGCTCCGGAGCAATTGTACATTACTTATTGGAATACCAAAGAGCCTTTTTATTACTAGAATTTTTAGGATTTAATTTCTCATAAAAAATAGCCGCAACATCAACCGATGTTGCGGCTATTTTTTTGCACAAATTTATATTGTAATCCGGCGAAGCCTAATAAAAGTTTTTGAAGAGTCCAGAGAAACTTTTTTCAAAAAGTTTCTCTGGTCCCCGAAGGGCCGCCGGAGGCACTCTTAATGCTGACGGGTCTGGCTCTTGGGGCAGGTGTCTTCAAGGTAACAGACTTCGCAGCCGCCGGAGTAGGGGAAGGGGGTGAATACCGCGTACTGGCGGTTTACGGTACCTTCCTGATTCCAGGTCAGGCCGAGGGATTCGAAGGCTTTAAGCACTTCTTCGCCGGGCTTGGGCAGCGGTGCGCACTTGCCTTCTTCCAGTTGCGGAATCAGGGACTGTGCTGCGGACATGACGAGGGTGATGGCGAGGTTGTGGTGGGCAAGTCCCTCGGTGGGGGTTTCCTGCCAGATTTCCTCAACAGCATCTTCCACTTCTTTTTCAAGAAAGAGAAGCAGGAAGTCAGTGCCTTTGCCGCCCTCGGGCTGCTTCAGGGTGTAGGCTTTGAGATGGGGTTCCCATTCGTTCCAGTATTTTTCAAGGCTTTCCATGAGGGAATGCTCAAAGCGGGTGGTTCCGTGCAGTTCGCTAAAATAGAAAATATTGAATTCCGGGGTCGGCTTTGCTTCGACGATTTTAAAAGTGCTCATATCCTTATATCTCCTGACTTACGTTCTGGGTTGGTGAACAGTTTCTTTACCCGCTAAAACATAAAGCCTCAAGTCTAAAAGTCCAGATCAAAAAAAGTCCCCGGAAGCAAAATACTTCCGGGGACTTTCAGGTCTTATTGATTCAGTACTGCTTAGATTTTGCAGGCAGTTCTGAGATCGTCTACAGCGTCGGTCTTTTCCCAGGTGAAGTTGGGGTTGTTGCGACCGAAGTGTCCGTAACAAGCGGAAGGCTTGTAGATGGGACGACGCAGGTCCAGGCGCTCGGAGATGTACCAGGGGCGCAGGTCGAATACTTCCTTGACCGCTGCGGTCAGGGTTTCATCGGAAACTTCGCCGGTACCGTGGGAGGTAGCCAGAACGGATACGGGCTCTGCAACACCGATTGCGTATGCAACCTGAACTTCTGCGCGCTCGGCAAGGCCGGCAGCTACGATGTTCTTGGCGATGTAACGGGCCATGTATGCGCCGGAACGGTCCACTTTGGACGGATCTTTACCGGAGAAAGCACCACCGCCGTGGTTACCCATACCGCCGTAGGTGTCGTTGATGATCTTACGACCGGTCAGGCCGCAGTCACCCATGGGGCCGCCGATTACGAAACGACCGGTGGTGTTGATGTAGATTTTGGTAGCATCGTCGATCATTTCTGCGGGCAGGGAAGCCAGCACAACTTCACGTTTGATGTCTTCGTAAATCTGTTCCTGCTCGATGCCGTCATCGTGCTGGGCAGCGATAACAACGTCAGCAATGCGGACGGGCTTGCCATCGAGGTATTCGAAAGCAACTTCGGTTTTTCCGTCAGGACGGAGGTAGTCGAGAGTTGCGTCCTTACGAACTTCAGTGAGTCTGCGGGACAGCTTGTGAGCGTAGTGAATGGGAGCAGGCATGAGGGTTTCAGTTTCTTTGCATGCGAAACCGAACATCATACCCTGGTCGCCGGCACCCTGGCTTTCGGGGGTGTTGCGGTCAACACCCTGTGCGATGTCCACAGACTGCTTATCAATAGAAGAAATAACAGCACAAGTATCAGCGTCAAAACCCATGTCGGAGTTTACGTAGCCGATTTCACGGATGGTGTCGCGAACGATAGACTGAAAGTCTGCGTATCCGGTGGTGGAAATTTCACCTGCGATGAATGCCATACCGGTGGTTACCAGTGTTTCACATGCAACACGGGCATCTTTATCCTGAGCGAGAATGGCATCAAGAATTGAGTCGGAAATCTGGTCAGCCACTTTATCGGGGTGACCTTCGGTTACTGATTCAGAGGTAAAAAAGTACTTGCCTTTGCTGCTGATCATTTAAAAGTTCCTCCTGGAATTAATTGGCGGGGTAAATGTTATTCGAAACCGTTTTTCGGTAACTCCCCGGAATATATAGCTCAAAATCACTATATAAATAAATTTGCATATAAGAATGAAGTCACCTTACACTTTTATGAGCAGATTGTCTATCAATCTTGCCTTGCCAACTTGCACTGCTACCGCACAAAGTGCCCTTTCAGACACTTTATTGAGGATATTGATATTTTCGGGGTGCACAATTTCGATATAATCAATGCGGCTCCCCGGAATGGTTTCAGCATAAAAATCAGCAAGATCATCCTTGAGTTTTACAACGTCAGATTCGCCGTCAGCCACTTGATCGCGCATTTTCTGCAACCCTTTCTGAATGTTGGGGGCTGCGGATTTTTCTTCGTCGGTGAGATAGACATTGCGGGAACTCATAGCCAGCCCGGATTCTTCACGTACGATTTCATGGCCCTGCACATCCACGGGGATATTCAGGTCGCGGACCATTCTTTTGATGACTGCCAGTTGCTGCCAGTCCTTTTGCCCGAATACAGCTACGTGGGGCTGCGCGGTCATGAAGAGTTTGGTGACCACAGTTGCCACGCCCCGGAAATGCACCGGGCGAGATTGGCCGCAGAGGTTGGCGGCAAGATCCGGGACTTCCACCCATGTGCAGTGGTCATCGAAATACATGTCGTCACGCACCGGTGTAAAAAGAATATCCACGCCGCGCTTTTCAGCAAGTTTGGAGTCGCGCTCCAGATCGTGGGGATAGGCGTCTAGGTCCTCGTTCTCCCCGAACTGGGTGGGGTTTACAAACAGGCTGACGATAAGTACGTCACACTGCTTGCGGGCGGCGTCCATGAGGCTCAGATGTCCTTCATGAAAGTAGCCCATGGTCGGTACTAGACCGATTTTTTTACCCTCGCTGCGAAGCATGAGGCAAAGATTCTGAAGTTCCTGCGGATTACTGATTGTTTCCATTTTATAAACCCTGATGATTCGATTTTAGCGGCGGAAGCCATCATTAATATATGGAAGATTTGGGAATCCGTTTACGTTGATTGATATTTGTTGTCTATAGCATGCTGGGGGAATTGGTGTCGATGGGGTAAGGGGGCAAATAAGCTACCTGGAAAACATAATCTGTTATAATCTGTTCTATGTCTTCAATGAACTGTTGGATTAAATTCTGAATATGCCTTGGGTCCGGGGGTGATTGTGAGTTGTTTGTGGAATAAGTGTTTTGGTGCTGTGGTGCTGTTTTCAGTGGTAATGGTCGGCCTGTGGTTTGTCGTGCCCAAGCCGGAGTTGATCGTTTCGATTTTGATACGGATGGTTGCCTGCGGTGCTGCTGTCTATATTGCCGTAAAATGTGATGAGTGGAAAATTTTGTTTCTGGCAGCCATGTTTTTTCTGATGGCTTCGCGGCAAGTGTTGACTCTGCTTATTTGGACAGGTGCTATCGAGAGGACTCAGTGGTTTAATACTCTTAGCGAGCTTCCCGGTTTTGTGGTTACAATACTTTCCTTGGTCTCCATCATATATCTTGGCTTAATTCTGTCGGGAAAAAAGCAAATAATTCAACGTCAGGATGCTAATATCAAGGAGTTGAACAGTCTGCTGCCCATTTGCTCCAAATGCAGAAAAATAAGGGATGACGACGGCTACTGGCAGGATCTGGAAGCTTATATCGTCAACCATACAGACTCCGAGTTTACGCATGGTGTCTGCGAGAGTTGCTCAGATGAGATGTACGGTGGGCAGGCGTGGTATGAGAAGGCCAAAAAAAAGCGCGCAAAGAAATAGTTAATCCCCATCCCGGTTCCGCACATCGTCACGCCATGTCATGAGCGGGGCGCAACAGCCCAGCCCTTCGAAAAGCTGGCGTTTTGCGTCCTCTCCTTCGTCGGGATCGCTCATCAGCAGGCAGATGTAACGATTCATGGATTCGTCCCAGAACAGGTCCGGGCATCTTTTCATGTATCCGTATTTACGGTGTGAAACTTCACACTGGTCGGAAATGCAGCACCATCCGCATCCTACGCATGGCTTACCGGACAACGTTCATGCCGCCTCTGCGGACAGCATGTGACATATTGTGTGAATTGAATAAACAGACTTCTACCGCCCGGATATGAGATAGGTTCATTAGAGAAAATCCTGAAAAAAGTAGGCAGTATTGCTGTGGCGATTTTAATTGATGAGCGGACGCTACATCTGTGGATGGTGAAAAGCAAGCAGTCTTTGGGGCGGGGCTGATCTAAATCAGCACCCGCACCATACAAAGCACATCATTTTTATAGCTGCCGTCCCGTTTGTATTCCCGGTATCCGGCAGAATGGGCGCAGCCTACGGCGTATAATGAGCCGTCTTCTTCGATCAGCTTTACTGCGGATTCGCCTTCGCTGAGCTGGGTGAAGTCCGGATCAAGGGTGATGATTTCGCCTGTATCACGTTCCGGATTGGTGGATGAGATCAGCTTGCCGCCCGGTTCCACAAACATGCCCTCTGCGCCTTCTATGATTCTGCCCTGACCGTCCTGAGGGAGGACATCTCCAAGCATGGCCTCGAATTCCGGTTCGGAATCAAATACAATGCCGATGCCTCCCAGTACGTGGGATGAATCTTCATGCGAGGTGATAGATGCATTATATATGTATGTATATCTGTCTCTTCCTTCTGTGGCGTAGAGGTCGGTTTTGAAGAAATCGGAGACGCAGTAGAGCTGAGAATCAGTGATTCTCAACGCTTCGCCTACGTAGCCTGCGTTCAGTATCCGGCCTTCCTTGTCGTATTCTCCGGGATTGGAGCAGGCCAGTATTTTGCCTGAACGGTCATAGATGAAAAGGTTGGTGTAGACCGTGTAAAGGCTGTTGATATAACCCAGAATCTTACGCATCTGATCACGGTCTGCTTCGTTTTTCTCCGGTTTTGCGAGAATTGTTTTGAAGTCCGAGGTCAGTGCCCACCAGCGGCAGTCGTTGGCCCGCTCATATAGGTTGCGGTCCATGATATCGATGGCCAGCTGGGCAAGGAACTGGGTGTCATGCAAGCGTGAAGCTGTGACAAGCTGCAGGAGTTCATCAGTGGAATGCTGAAAAACATGCTGGACCTGATCTCCGATTTTTTTGATCTCATTGAGGATGTGCGGCAAAGCCCGTCCTTCCATCTGCTCGACCGGATTAGGCTCGATGCATTTCTTGGCAGCCATGATCTCGCCGTTCTGTACAACAAGCTCAAGGTCTGAAAGCACGTTTTCCGAAGCTTCTTCCACATGGGTCAACCGGGCTGAGAAGTGTGCTTTTTCCCGGATTGCCGCTGCATCAAATGAATTATCGCTGTCTTCGCTGAAGGCTGTATCCAGTTTTTTTAAAACATGACCGTACCACGGCAAACCGAAAAAGCCCTGATACCCTTTGGTCTTCACTGTTTTGGAAAGATACGGGGTCTCCTTAATATTAATGATCTGGAAGTCTTCTTCGAGATTCATAATAATTTTTTTCCCTGTGGGGACAGTGTCTGTATCGCTGGATGCGATTGCCTGTCCCCGATCATCCAGCACAATGAGAATTGTGTCTTTGGAAAATTCGCTCAGGTGCTTGAATATCCCGTCCATTTCACCTGCGAAATCAAATATCAGGCAGAGCACTCCGAGATTAGCTCCGGTGTCCGGGGATTTAATGGCCTGTGAATATATCAGGACCTCTCCCTCTTCCGGGGCCAGATCGCTGGTTCTGTATGTTTCGATGTAGTCTGCAGCAGCAAGGGTTTCTGTAATCAGCGGATCGCGGGAGCTTGTGATGTGATTGTTCTGGTCAAGATGGGCGCAGACCTGTCCTGCTGTGTCCAGAATAACAATTTCATTATATACTGTATATTTGTCCCGGTATTCACGCAGTCTGTCTTCAATTATAGATACATCGTGCAGGGTCCTTTCCGGATTATCCAGAAAGCGGACCAGATCGTCATCGGTGGCAAGGAATCCCACATCCGCAGTTCTTTCGAAAAGGTTTCGTTTGAGGATGTCGATCACAACCTGTGCGACAGCGGAGATTTCCTGAACCACCTTGTGGGTGTTTTCCTTGATCAGGATTTCGATCAGGTTCTGCCGGAGGCCGGAGAAGTTTTCCTGAGTTTTGATAATAAAATCAATGAGAGTCTGGGCAATGCGGCTGCAGTTGATTTTTCCGGTCATGGTAGCCATGGTCCACTGTCTGTCCAGACGGGTCAGGCGTGACATGCAGTTGGAGGTGGTCGGCATAACCTGAAGCAGCTGTTTTGAGTGTTTTTCGGTCAAAGTGTGGTTCATCAGTCTCTCGCTTGTAGGTCTGTTCTGGAACTATGGTTTCCAAAAATGTGTAAAATTGATCTTCAAATTTGTATTTTGCTAGTAAGATTTGCAATTAACGTGCAAAGTGGGTGTGGGTGAGGTGTTATTTAAGTTCAAAAATGTAGTTGATGGTTGAGCGAGTAGTCAAAGTAAGGCAGGAGGGGGTATGGAATTAGGGTTGGAAAAGTTTTGAAATCTGCAAAATATAATACAAAATATGGCAGATTTGTGATATTTAATTTGTAGAGATTTTTGTATTTTACAAAAATGTATAAGGGGGTGGCTGTGGTGTTTTTTATGAATAGGCATTAATCAACCTGCATCTCCCCAACTCCCTGCTTGTCTTGAATCTCCATGCGGGTTATGTCCCTGCCTATGAATAAGGATAATCTCTTCACCGCCGGAATCAGTCTTTCTCCGCAGGATTTGATCCTCTACGAGCACACCCTTAAGGACCTCATTCAGGAATTCCTGCCTTTTGAATCCTACAGCCTTTATTTTCCCAAGCCGCCCAAGGGGCAGTTTCGGGCCAAGCTTGAAGCCCGCTATAATGTCGAAGAAGCACAGCTGATGCTTCCTTTGCGTCTGCGCGGTCGCGATCTCTGCTACTTCATTGCGCGAGGGGTAGAGCTTGAGGCACCGGAGGCTTTGCCGCCTTATCTTGAGGCTCTGGCTGCCTGTTCGCTGGAAAAGATTCTGCTCTACAAAGGTTCCATCACCGACCGGCTGACCGGAATGGCTACCCGTGATTATTTCATGTCCAAGCTGAACAAGGAGCTGGACCTGATCCAGAACTGCATGATGCCGACCACGGGTGGCTGCAAGGACCCCGGCATACCCACTTTCAGCGGTTCTGTGGGCGTGGTTGTCCTCGATATGGATCATTTTCAGCGCATTAATGACCGTTACGGTTACGGGCTTGGTGATTCCATCATCGCCGACCTTGCCGCGCGGATTAATGAAGTGGTGGTCGAGTCTGTCATCTGCGCACGTATTTTTGATGATAAGTTTGCCTTTTTGATTCCGGACGGACGGCCCAAAGCCTGTGCCAAGCTGGCAGAAGAGTTGCGTGCGCTGGTGGAGGGATTTCCGGTGGCAGATCCGGTTACCGGAGATGTGATCAAGGTCAGCGTCAGTGCCGGGTACGCCAACTATCCGCAGTCTTTGTCCGGGCCGCATTTCAAGCGTTCAGCAGACGAGCAGGCCCGTATCCTCATGCGCAAAGCCCACAAAGCCGTGGCAACTGCCAAGGATTTCGGGCGTAATTGCGTTTTTGCTTACTCTGATATTTTGCAGAAAGGCGGCAAGGTGCTCGAAGTCCTGCCTCTGCAGCGTCTGGCCCTGTCCATCGGGCAGAGTGTCGATGCCCGCGAAGGTGCGCGCTTTCTGGTCTGGTCACCTGATTATCAGGCCGGAACACAGGCCCGTATCACTGAGGATGAGCGGATTTCCGGTTCTTATCCGACCATGTACAAGGCCGAGGTGGTCATCATCGAGGTGCAGGAGGAGATTGCCTTTGCTGAAATTCTGCATCTCAGCGACCCGGCGTGGCCTGTTGCCGAGGGAGACCGTCTGACTCTGCTCAATGAGAAGGACAGTTTTTTTGATGCGCAGGCCGGACCGGAGGCCAATGCTTCCCCGCAGCGGGATATGGTCACCGGGCTGTACAGCTATAAGGAATTTATCGGACGCTACAGCCGTATGCGTCAGAATCTGGATAAGTTTTCCGTGGCTGTATTGCGTCTCGTCGCCAACCCGGCGGAGCAGGGCGGTAATTTCCAGAAGCTGACAGACGCGCAGGTTCAGAAGGTTGCTTCACGGGCGGATACTTTTTTTGATGAATCCTGCATGGGCGGGCGATACAGCCTGAACAGCCTGATTTACTTTTTCCCGGATGGGGAATCCGATTCAGTGATGGAAAATGTGCTGCGGCTGGTGCGTGAATGTTCTGATGATTTTGAGATCGAACTCGGAGCCGGGGTGGCTTCTTTTCCTTTCCTTAATTACCGGCGCAGTGAAATTCTTGATAACTGCCGCAAGGGGTTGGACCATTCGCTTATGCTCGAAAAGCCCATGGTGGCCCAGTTTGATTCTGTATCACTGAATATTTCCGCTGACCGACTTTACGTTGACGGCGATATTTACGGCGCAATTGAGGAGTTTCGTCTCGCTCTGCTGGCTGATTCCGACAACATACTTGCCCGCAACTCGCTGGGTATCTGCTACGCGCAGGTGGGCAAGCCGGAGCAGGCCCGCAAGCAATTCGAAGAAGTGCTCGACATCACCCCCAAGAATATCATGGCCCTGTACAACCTCGGTTGGACCTGCCAGATGCTGGGCAGTATGGACAAAGCGCGCGAGGCTTATGAAAAATGTCTTGAGCTGGAGCCGGAGAATGTCTTTTCCCTCGTGCGGCTGGGAGTGCTTGCCGAACAGGACAAGGGGCTGGACGAGGCTGAGCAGTATTACCTCAAGGCCGCTAAGCTTAATGGCGGGGATGCTCTGACCATGCGGCATTTGGCCCGCATTTCCTACGTGCGCCAAGACATGGACAAGGCCCGCGAATACCTGCATCAGGCCCTTAATGCCAACCATAACGACGCCGCAGCCATGAATATGCTGGCCCGCATCTACTTGGAAAGCGGAGAAGATCCGCAGGTTGCGGAAGTGCTGGCCCGGCAGAGTGCGGCTCTCAAGCCCGCAAAAGAACAGTTCTGGGAAACGCTGGCCAAGGCCCTAGAAGTGCAGGAGAAGTTCGAAGAAGCCGAACAGGTAAGATCAAGATTTTAAGTATGCCGAAGGCATATAAAAATTTATGTCCAGATTCATAATCGTTCTCTATCTGATTCTCTGCGGAGCCATATTCTTCCGTGCGATTATTCCCCTTGATGTGGAACGTGAGTTTGCCCCTGCCGAGCGTCATGAAGTGCAGCAGCGCATGAAGGTTGCAGAGCGGGAGCGTGTTCCGGTTCCTCCGCTTTTCGGGCAGGTGGCTGATGAATTCTCCCTGCATCCGGAGATTCTGAACGCTATTGCGGACCATGAAAGCGGGTACAATCCTTGGGCCTTGAATATTGAGGGCAGAAGCGTGTATCCTGATTCCCGTGAAGAGGCTCTCGCCATAATCGAAAAAAATAGAGGCAAGAGTTATGATGTAGGGTTGATGCAGGTGAATTCCTATTGGATAAGGAAATTTGACCTCAGTCCTGCGGAAGCTCTGGAGCCGGAGGAAAACCTGCGTCTGGGAGCCTGGATTCTGCGTTACTGTCTTGACCGTTACGGCTACAACTGGCGGGCCATCGGAGCCTACCATACCGGGTCACCGAAAAATCTGCCGGGCCGCTCAAGAGCTTATGCCGTGAAGGTGATGAAGAAATATAATGCGCTGATGGAAAAATCCGGTAGGGCCGGAAAGTGATGTTTTATGAAAAATGATTACGTTGTGTTCGAGGTTGATACCGTAAAATTCGCACTTCCTTCCGTGGCGGTGGACCGGGTGGAGCGCGCGGTGATGCTTACTCCTGTCCCCGAGGCCCCTGCTGCGGTGCTCGGGGTGGTTAATGATGCCGGGGATGTGGTGCCCGTGCTGGGATTGCGCGGCAGGCTCGGTATTGAGGAGCGCGATGTCGTTTTGAGTGACAGGCTGGTTTTCAGTTCTGCCAACGGGCGGCGCATGGCCCTGCTGGTGGACCGTATCAGTGATGTTCTGGATATCGGTCCTGATGCTGCGCGTGCTGCTGATGAAATCTGGCCCGGTGTCTCTTTTCTCAAATCATTTGCCGGGCTGGGTACGGATGTGGTGCTGGTGCAGGATATGGGGGCGTTGCTTGATCCTGAGCAGGAACGGGATTTAGCTGAGGCTCTGGCCGCCATGGCCGGGGAGTCCGCGGCTGATGATTAGTTCCTTGACTGAAGACAGGATAGCCCTGCTTGTGAATATGGTCCGCGAAAGGTTCGGTCTGGATTTCGGATCGGATCGCTGGAAGGATCTGCGCACAGCTGTGCTCCGTTTTCATAAGGAAGATACCGGTTTCAATACAGCCACAGAATGCCTTGATTATATTCTTTCCCCTGCGGTCAAAGATAAGGACCTTGAGCAGTTTATAAACCGGCTGACCATCGGTGAGACCTTTTTTTTCCGGGACAGTAAAGCCCTGAAGGTGCTGGAGTATGAAGTCCTGCGCAAACTCAGCGGAATGGGCAGCGGCGTAAATGGAGCCATCAGAATCTGGTCCGCTGCCTGTGCTACCGGAGAAGAGCCTTATACGCTGGCCATGATCTGCCGCCGGGCCGGGGTGAAATCTGAAATTTTCGGAACGGACATAGACAGCCGTGCTTTGATAAAGGCTCGTGAAGGGGTCTACCGCAAGTGGTCGTTCCGTTCAGAAGATACCGCGTTCAGGGATGTCTTTTTCAGGCAGGTGGGTGCCAATTCCTATCTGCTCGATCCCGCAATTAAAAATATGGTCACTCTTTCCCGGCTCAATCTTATAGAGGCGGCAGTTCCGGCCATGTTTGAGAGAATGGATGTTATTCTCTGCCGTAACGTGCTTATGTATTTTTCATCAAAGGGTGTGGATGGCGTGCTGGACAAGCTCTGGGACTGCATGAATACCGGCGGCTGGCTTATTGCCACGCCCAGTGAATCCGCATTGCTGACCACCCATGGCAGGTTTGAACCGGTCAATCTGGACGGCTGTCTTTTTTACAGGAAAAATGAGCAGTGGGAGCCTCGTCGGGCCGAACTTTTTGTGGATACCGTAATGCCGGAAGAATCGGTTTTTCCGGCAGCTTTTTCCGATTCCGATGTCTCTTTTGTGAATAAGCAGCAGGAAGAGTCTTATACGGCTGCGGATATTCTTGCGGCTGAAGATATTTATATGGCTGGCGATGCGGAGCCGCTGACGGAGGGCCCGGTTTCCGAAGCCGGGACAGATGGAGCTGGTTTGTTGGATGAAGCCCGCGGTTTACGGTCTCAGGGGGAGCTTTCCGGGGCCGTGGACATGTATAAAACGATCCTTGGTCAGGACCATGGTCGGGATGTGTGTGCGGCTGCGTCTCTGGGAATTGCGCGAATAAAGGCGGATTCAGGGTTGGCGGATGAAGCGGCCGTGTGGTGCCGGAGGGCCATTGAACTGGACCGGGTTGATCCCGGTGCCCATTTTCTGCTTGGACAGATAAGTCTGCAGCAGGGTGACCGGGACAAGGCTCTTGCTGAAATGCGCAATGCTGTTTTTCTGGACAGCGGTTTTATCATGGCCCATGTGCTGCTGGGGAATATTTATCAGGAAAACAGTGATAAGAATGGAGCCATGAGACATTTTCGGATCGCCCTTCAGGAGCTGGGAAAGGCGGAGCAGGACGAAGCTGTCCCTTTTTCCGACGGAACAACTGCCGGACGGCTGCTGGAAATGGTGCGGCTGGTGCAGGATAATTTGGTTTAGTGAAATCTTCTCAAAGGTGGAAGCATGGAAGGCAACACATTGGATTATTTCAAAAGGGAAAGCGACAGGGAGTTGCTCCGCAAAAGGGCGGAAAAGCTGGCCCTTCAGATTTCCGGGGAGACAGACGCACAGGAAAGAGATGCCGGGGCGCGGGATTATGTCTTTTTTCGTCTGGGACCGGATGTTTACGGCCTGGAGACCTCTGTGGTCAAAGAGGTTATGATTCCTGAAGAGATTGTTGCTGTGCCGTGTACACCGGATTTTCATCTCGGGGTGCTCAGTGTGCGCGGTCATCTCTGGGCGGTTATTGATCTGTGTGTTTTTCTTGGGACCCGTGAAGGTTTGACTTCCGAAAATCCCGGTGTGGTTCTGCTTTCCGGCGGGGAGTCGGAGTTTTGCATTGCCGTGGATGAGATCCTCGGGGTCAGCCGGATTCCGGAGCACTCTCTCAAAGCTTTGCCCAAAGCTGATGACCGGATTTCCGGCTATTGCCTTGGGGTCACAGAGGACAGGAAGACCGTGCTGGACGGGGCGGCTTTTCTGAGTGACGAATCGCTGGTAGTCAATGAATTTGTGGGCAGTGACCATATGTAGCTGTCTTATCGGGATAATCCTGGGAGTTGGGTATGTCCATGATCGGTGGTGATCTGAAGCAAAGGCTGTTGGCCGCGTTTCGGGGTGAAAGCGCAGACCGGATGAGGGTTCTTTCCGCAGATTTTTTGCGGCTGGATAAAGGGTGCGGAAAAGACGATCTGGCCATGGTTGTCGAGTCTTCCTACAGGGAACTGCACAGCCTTAAAGGTGCGGCACGGGCTGTTGGGCTCGGTGTGGTGGAGGAGTTCTGCCAGAGTTTTGAATCCTTCTTTTCCGTACTTAAGAAACAGGAACTTATTCCTTCGTCTGTGACCTGTTCTCTTATGCTGGGCTGGCTCGATATATTGGAAGATCTCCTGAGAGAGGAGGATGATTCCGTGGAGGCCGTTGCTTCAGCGCAGGTGATGCTGGCCCTTTCCAGAATGAAGGAATTGACCGATTCGCCGCAGCAGATTGAGTCCGGGCATATTCCAGTAGAAGAAACTGCTGGTGAAGTTGCCCCCATATTAGAAGATGAACCTGAGGATATCAGTACCCAGCAGCCGCAGGATGCCGAAGAACCGCTTAAGCATGAAAACAGTGCAGTACATAACGCCATGGGCGATACCGTGCGGGTCAGCTCTTCTTTTCTTACCGGACTTCTTTTGCAGGCAGAGGAATTGATTTCATCGCGAAATTCACAACGGGCCCGGGTCAGGGATGTTGCTGAACTGGAAAAGATGCTTGCCGACTATATTCGTTTTTTTCATGAAGTTTATGATCGCCGGGTAGACAGCCTCTCGGAAGAGGAACTCAAGGTTAATGCCCTGATGGCTGAAAAGCTGGAAGCTTTCTCCAAAAAAGCAGGTGCGCTTGCGGTTTCTGCACGCAAGGCGGAATGGGAGCTTACTTCAAAGGTCGACGGTCTGCTGAATGATTTCAAGGATTCCATGCTGCTGCCGTTTTCATCTTTGCTGGAAGTTTTTCCGCGTATGGTGCGGAGTTTGGGTATGGAGCAGGGCAAGGAGTGCCGGCTGGAAACCAGTGGTGAGAATGTGCGAATCGACCGCAGAATTCTTGAAATGCTTCATGATCCGCTCATGCATATGATCCGCAACTCCATTGACCACGGTATTGAGGATAAGGGTGAGCGCATTGCCAAGGGTAAGAATCCCGTGGGCAGCATATTTTTTTCCATTACCCAGACAGACCGGGATGTGGTCAAAATTGTTTACGGTGATGACGGGCGTGGGATCGATCTGGACCGGCTCAAGGCTGTTGCAGTCAGCAGGGGAGTCCTTTCCGCAGATGAAGCGGATAAGATGGATCGCCGCGCCGCTCTGGAACTGATTTTTCTTTCAGGTATGTCCACCAGCGAAATTATTACCGATATCTCCGGGCGCGGGCTGGGTATGGCAATTGTCCGCGACAAGGTGGAATCACTGGGGGGCAGCATCGTTATCGCCAGTCCTGAGGGCAAGGGAATCAGGATTGTCCTGAATATCCCGGTGGCACTTACCTCGTTCAGAGGGGTTGTTGTTGAGTCCGGCGGAAAGCAGTACGTGGTTCCCAAGTCGGGTATACGCAAGGTTATGCTCGTTCGGCAGGATGATATTATTACGGCGGGCGGAAAAGAAACCGTCTTTGTTTTCGGCAGGCCGCTTCCGCTGGTCGGACTGGCGGATATTCTGGAACAGGAACGCAGTAAGGTCAAAGGCAATGCCATTGCAGTACTGATTATCGGCAAGGGAAACAGGACGGTCGCCGTCAGTGTTGACGATCTTGCCGGAGAGCAGGACGTAATGGCCAAGGGGATGGGACCGTTGCTGAAAAGGGTCCGCAATGTCTCAGGATTTTCCATGCTGGGTTCCGGTGAACTGGCTCCTATCCTTCATACGCCGGATATGTCCCGCACTGCTCTGGGGATTCATTCGCAAGGCAGGGTACGGGCCGTTGTGCACAGGCAGGGAGAGGCTGAAGTCAAGACTGTGCTTGTGGCTGAAGATTCCATCACCTCACGCATGCTGCTTAAAAATGTTCTGGAAGCTGCGGGGTATAATGTTCTGACTGCTGTGAACGGCCTTGATGCCCTGCAGAAACTTGAGGAATCCATGCCGGATGTCCTTGTCTCGGATGTGGAAATGCCTCAGATGGACGGCTTCACTCTTACTGCCAAGGTCAGGGGGATGGACGGCAGTTCCAGCCTGCCCATTATTCTGGTTACTTCACTCGGTTCTCCTGAAGACAGGGAAAGGGGAGTTGAGGCCGGGGCGGATGCTTACATCGTCAAGTCCAATTTTGATCAGGGTAATCTTTTAGAGGTTATCAATCGACTTGCTTGATAATGTATAATGTTTTCTTGCGGTTGTGTCGTTGTTTAAAATATAATAGTCGTGAATTTGCAGACAGGCTAATTAGGGTGTAGGTGATACCTCCGTATGTGAATATTGTTTTTTTCTGACTGGAGTAAGGTTTAAGTGATCAAGGTCCTGATAGTAGATGACTCGGCATCTGTGCGCACTTTGTTTGCGGAGATGTTTAAGCGCGAGGAAGATTTTGAAGTGGTCGGCTGTGCCGAAGACGGCTACTCCGCCTTGCGTATGGTCCGGGAGTTGAAACCGGATGTGGTCACTATGGACGTCAACCTTCCTGATTGCGACGGTTTCAGAGTTACCCGGATGATTATGGAGGAGAATCCGGTACCCATTGTCATCATCAGTGCTGTATACAGTGCCTCCGATGCTGAGATCGGTTTCCGGCTTATCGATACTGGTGCCCTTGCTTTTCATAATAAACCGGCGCTCAGGAGCGAAAATTTCGAAGAGCAGATGCAGGAGATCATCATTTCGGTTCGTTTGATGTCCGAAGTCCGGGTGGTCCGCCGCAAGAGCAGGTTCAGAAATGAGACAGGTCTGCCCTGCCCTCCGTCTGTTGATCGTGACTGCTGTGTTACCCCGTCTTCCGGAAGGGGTAAGGTTGTCTGTGTAGGTGCTTCCACCGGGGGGCCGCAGGCTATCAAGCAGCTCCTCGTGTCACTGCCGCACGAATTTCCCGCTCCTGTACTAATTGTCCAGCACATGTCCGAAGGTTTTACTTCCGGTATGGTCAGCTGGCTGAAAAATCACACCGGTCACGATGTCCGGCTTGCGGAACACGGTGATGTTCTGAAATCAGGGATTGTATATTTTGCGCCAGAAGGTTCGCATATGGAAGTTACGGCGGAAAGAAAGATAGTGCTTACCGACGCGCCGAGTGTGAGTGGGATCAGACCTTCGGCTTCAGTTCTTTTTCTTTCTGCTGCGCGGAATCTGGGGCGTTCCGTGGTGGGGGTGCTCCTTACCGGAATGGGGCGCGACGGTGCGGACGGCCTGCTTGAGATCAGGCGCAATGGAGGATACACTATTGCGCAGGACGAAGAGAGTTCGATCGTATTCGGAATGCCCGGTGAGGCAGTGAAGCTCGGGGCTGCAATGTCTGTTTTGCCTATTGAAAAGGTCGGGGGGCATCTCAAGGAGATTTTTTTTGGGATTGCCGGAGGGTAAGTAGTGGATAAAAATCATATTCTGGTTGTTGAAGACAGCCTGACACAGGCGGTCAAGCTGGAATACATTCTTTTTGAAAGGGGATTTCGGGTTTCCCTTGTCCCCAATGGGGAAAACGCCCTTGAATTTCTGGAAGAGAAGGGTGTTGATCTGGTCATAAGCGATGTTGTAATGCCCGGCATGGACGGCTACAAGCTTTGCGAAAAGATCAGGGAGAATCCGCGCTATAAAGATTTACCGGTTATTCTGCTGACCAGTCTTTCAGATCCGGGTGATATTATCAGGGGGTTGAAAAGCGGAGCGACCAACTTTGTAACCAAACCCTATGATGAAGAATTTCTGCTTTCGCGCATTGAGTCGGTTCTGAAGAATACGAATTTTGATTCAGAAAGCTCGCTTCAGGAAGTTGATTTTGAATTCCAAGGCGTTAAACATGTCTTGAAAGCTGATTTCAGTCAGGTCTTCCACCTGCTGCTGGCTACCTACGAAAATACCCTTCTGCAGTCACGGCAGCTTGATGTTGCCAACCGCAAGCTGCTTGCCCGTGAAGAACAGTTGAGTTCTGTGCTGGCCTCCATGTCAGCCAAGATTGCCGTTCTTGACCCGAAGATGAAAATCATCGCTGCCAATGACTCATGGCGGGAGATTTTTGTTCCCGGCATAACCGAAGAAGGTCTGGACGGACTTGATTTTAAAGACGCAATTTTTACTTCCGGGTGTCTGCGCGGCTCCTTGAACGAGCTGGTGGACGGTGTCCGCTCAGTTGTGGAAGGGAGTAGCAAAAAATTTTCCTATGAATATTCTTTCGAGATCAAAGGGCGGCCCTGCTGGTACATGCTGGAAGTAACTCCCATGCAGGGTGAATCCGGCGGTGCCGTGGCTTCTTTTATCGAGATAACCGAGCGTAAGGAAATGGAACGGGAAATCATCAGGGCCCGTGATGCAGCTGAAAAAGCCAATCGTTTCAAGTCCCGTTTTCTGGCCTCCATGAGTCATGAAATCCGTACTCCGCTCAATGCCATCATCGGTATGACCGATCTTACCCTGCGTTCCGAACTTTCCGCAAAGCAGACTGAGAATCTTGATCTTGTAAAGGTTTCCGCTGACCAGCTCTTGACCCTCATCAACGATATCCTCGACCTTTCCAAGGTTGAGGCCCGTATGCTCACCTTGGAAGAGAATGATTTCTGCCTGGGCGAAGCCATGCATGACGTGGTTAAAAGCATGGAGCAGCAGGCCCGGGATAAGGGCTTGGCCCTTAATATAGACGTTGGCGAAGATGTTCCGAAAGCTGTGCGCGGGGATCAGGTCCGCCTGAAGCAGGTTCTGTTCAACCTTGTGGGTAACTCCATTAAATTCACCGGTCATGGCGGGGTCTTTGTTCAGGTCAGCCGGCTTGAGGAACGCGCAGATTCCGGTGAAGTGATTATTCAGGTTGCGGTCCGTGATACCGGGATAGGTATTCCCGATGACAAGCAGGGGCTGATTTTTGAAAGTTTCCGGCAGGCGGACAACTCCACAACCCGTAAGTTCGGGGGGACCGGACTGGGGCTGGCCATTTCCCGCGAGCTGGTGGAAATGATGGGAGGCCGTATCGGGGTTAAAAGTTCTGAAGGTTGCGGTAGCGTGTTTACTTTTTCCGTGGTTCTTAAAAAAGGAGATCCGGAGAGAATGGTCTCCGGGCAGCCCGGTGAATTTTATAAAGAACCGGCCCCCTCTGCGGAGTATTCCATCCTGTTGGTGGAGGATAATCCCATCAACGTGTTGGTTGCTACCAGTCTGCTGGAGAAGATGGGACACAGTGTTCATGTTGCTTCAAACGGTCTGGAGGCGGTCAGCATGCTGTCCGGTCTTGAAGTGGATCTTGTGCTCATGGATCTTGAAATGCCGGAAATGGACGGCTTCAGCGCATCAACAGCTATCCGCAAAGGTCAGTCCGGAGACGCAGCCCGCAATATTCCCATTGTGGCTATGTCGGCCCATGCCATGGCCGGGGTCAGGGAGAGATGTGCTAAGGCGGGGATGAATAATTACATTGCCAAGCCTATCCAGTATGTAGCCCTGCAGGAGGCAATCCTGCGGACCATGAATGATTGCAGCGGGAACGCACATCCGTTTGTTGAGCCCGTCACTTGTGTGGAGAGAATTATTGACCGCGAAAAAGCTGAGTCCATGTATCAGGGCGATCAGTCTTTGTATGACGAATTATGTTCCATGTTCGTAAATGATATCCATACCGAGATCAGTAATTTCAGGCAGGCTCTTACGGAAGACCGGGATGTGGCGAAACGTATTGTCCATACCATGAAAAGCAGCTGTGCCGCTATCTGCGCTCTTCGCGCCCGGGATGCGGCTGTGCTTCTTGAGAAGACTCTGATCAATGAAGACCCGGACGGGGTGGAAAAAAATCTTGTCCGCTTTGAAGAGGAAGCGTTCAGGGTGTGTGAAGAGCTTAAGCAGTAAACGTTCAAGATTATTTTTGTAAAAAAAAAGAGCAGCATGTGCGAAAACATGCTGCTCTTTTCTATTGTGCTATGGGTGTCGTTTTTTACTTCAACGCCACTTCAAACGCTGCATTGACTATTTTGGCTGCTTCTTCCTGAATTGCTACCAGATGGGCAAGTCCTTTGAAGGATTCCGCATAGATTTTGTAGATTGATTCCGTACCGGAAGGACGGGCAGCAAACCAGCCGTTTTCAGTCACGACTTTGAGTCCGCCGATGGCTTCTCCGTTACCGGGGGCGGCTGTCAGCCGTTCTTCGATTTTTTCTCCGGCAAGGGTTTTGGCCTGAACCATGTCCGGGGTCAGGATGCTGAACGCTTTTCTCTGCTCATCTGTGGCCGGGGTATCAATACGTTTGTATACCGGATGGCCGAATTTCTTTTCAAGGGAGGTGTAATGTTCTCCCGGATCTTTTTCCGTGATGGCTGTGATTTCCGCAGCCAGCAGGTTCATGATGATCCCGTCTTTGTCGGTGGTCCAGACTGTTCCGTCTTTTCTCAGGAATGATGCCCCGGCACTTTCCTCGCCGCCGAAGCCGCAGGTGCCGTCAAGCAGCGGGTCCACAAACCATTTGAAACCTACCGGAACCTCCATGAGCGGACGGTCGATGGAGTTTGCCACCCGGTCAATCATGGAACTGGAAACAAGGGTTTTGCCCACGGTAAGTTTTTCACTCCACTGCGGTCTGTGTTTGTAAAGATATTCAATGGCAACGGCAAGATAGTGGTTGGGGTTCATCAAACCGCGGCTTTTGGTAACGATGCCGTGCCTGTCCGTATCAGGATCATTGGCAAATGAAATATCGTACTGGTATTTCAGTTCGATGAGTCCGGCCATGGCGTAAGGGGATGAGCAGTCCATACGGATTTTGCCGTCTTTATCCACATGCATGAAAGAGTAGGCCGGATCGACTTTTTTATTCACCACATTGATGTTCAGGCCGTATCTGTCTGCGATGGGCTCCCAGAAATCAATGGCCGCACCGCCCAGAGGATCAACCCCGATGCTCAGGCCTGCAGATGCAATGGCCTGCATGTCCACAATATTTTCAAGGTCATCCACATACGGGGTGATGAAATCAAATTCTTTGGTCGTATCCGCTTTTATGGCCCGGCTGAAGGGAATCCGCTTAACGTCTTTGAGTCCGTTTTTGAGAATCTCATTGGCCCGGTCCTGAATGGTGCGGGTGATCGCAGTCCCTGCCGGTCCGGCATTGGGCGGATTATATTTGAAGCCGCCGTCGCGCGGAGGGTTGTGGGACGGGGTGATGACCACGCCGTCGGCGAATCCGTCATTTCTGCTTTTGTTGTAGGCGAGAATGGCGTGGGAAATTGCCGGAGTGGGGGTGTAGCCTTTATCGTTGAGCAGTACGGTTACGCCGTTTGCCGCAAAGACTTCCAGAGCTGACATCTGGGCCGGTTCCGAAAGGGCGTGGGGGTCTTTGCCCATGAAAAGAGGCCCGGTATAGCCTTTTGATTTCCGGTATTCGCAGATGGCTTGCGCGATTGCGAAGATGTGGGCTTCGTTGAAAGAACCGTCCAGAGCGGATCCTCTGTGCCCTGAGGTTCCGAATGCCACGAGATGGGAATCTACGGAAGGATCAGGTTTTACTGTGTAGTATGCTGATACGAGTCTGGGTATATTTTCCAGGATGTCTGCCGGAGCCAGTTGTCCCGCGAATTTGCTGAGTGCCATTTAATCCTCCGAATTAGTGTGTGCCGATAAAGAATATCAAAGAAATATAAAAAGACAATAGTTAACAGTTTATTTCAGCTGATTGTAACCTGCTTTTCAACGGGGAATTCTTTTACAACAATTTACAGCTTGGAGTCAGCTTTGTCTATGATTCTCGGTAGGTCTGGATAATTATTGGAAAATAAAATCCCTGTTCAGGAATGTCCCGTACAAAAGGCATATGGCGGTAAGCAGGGCGATCAATGAGAAGAAAATTTCTTTTGTATCGGTCTTGTGCGGTTTGCGCAGTAAATTAAAAAGCTGCACGGGCAGAACCAGGCCCCTGAGGCTGAAAATGGCACCGATCAGGATCAGAACCGGGCCGAGCATGGGCATACGCGCAAATTCCCCGGCTCCTGAAAAAGCGTAAAGCCCGAAGACTGCCAATACTGTGGCGATGAATGCGGTTAAAAGGGGCGGGATAATCGAGTGCTTTTCCGCCAGAGATGTCAGGTCCTCCCCGGCACCGAAATAACGGTAAGCCTTGGGGCCGGCAATAATTATCACGATATGCAGGATGGCGATCAGGAAGCAGACGATGCCACTGAAGGAGAGTAAGTCAGCTGCGTTTTGCATATGAATCCGGTTGTGACGTTTGGAAATGTACCGCGGGGCAGGCGAGTTCAGCGTGCCGTGTTTTTCTCATTAAATTAATCTTACGGCACACTAGCACAGTTTGTTTTTATTTACGAGAGGAAGTGTGGGCGTGATTTTGTCTGTGTGAAAAAACAAAAGCTCCCTCGCCGTTCAAGCAAGGGAGCTTTTTAAGGTCTTGTTTATAAAAACAATTAACGGTGCTGCTCAAGCTCTTTGAGGAAGTCAGCGGATACGTCAAAGCCGCTTTCAATGGCTTTGTCCACGCACTCAATGGCTTTTTTGTAGTCTTCTTTTTCAGTGTAACAGAGAGCGAGGTTGTTCCATGCCGGACCGAAGTTGTCTGCAAGCTTGATGGCTTTTTCACAGACTTCAATGCAGTCATCCAGTTCGCCTATGTTGAAGTAGGCTGCTCCGAGGGTGGAAAGGGCCTGTACGAAGTTGGGATCGTACTTGATGGCGCGTTTCAGTGCTCCGATAGCTTTGTCGGTTTCACCCTGTTCCATGTACACGTAGCCGATGTTGCCCCAGGGTACTGCGAAGAAGGGACGCTGCTGGGTTGCGGTGATGTTGTAGCGCAGGCAGCCTTCAAGGTCTCCGCGCTGCATGGCGATACCACCGAGCTGTACGTATGCTTCCGCCATTTTGGGGGATTCGTCGATGGCTACGAGCAGTTCACGCTCAGCTTCCATGAAATCCCTTTTGGCCAGATGGGCAACAGCCAGATTGTAGCGGGTGTTGCTGCAGGTCGGGCTGGCTTCTTTTTTCTTTTTCAGATCCGCAATATAATCATCAATATTATCAAATTTCTGCATGGGAAAAACCTCTTATATTTACAAAAAAGTTTTTGTCGTTATTGGTGTGCTGCCGATGTTCCCGGTTCACGTTAAACGTGCTTGCCTTCTTTTTTCAGCAGTTCTTCGTACCAGACGCAAAAGTCATAAATGGGGCGTACCTTTTCGAAGTTCATGACCAGCATGACCCCGAATTCGGCAGCAGCCTGCGCGTATTCGGAGTTTCTGTTCACGTGGACCTCGCGGATGAATTCTTCACAGAGCTGCTGCGAAGTTCTTCCTGTTACGTCCTGACGCAGGTCAATGGGATCGAATGGTTTCGCAAAAGGGTCCCATTCATCATAACCGATCTTGTCGACAAACCTGCGCCTGCGCGGCGAAAGCTTTTCGTACATGTATCGCTTTTGTTCATCAATTTCTTCCGGAGTAAGGGTGCCCACTTTTATCTCCTCACTCTATTTTACCGGGCATTGCGCCCAGCTCTACAGAGTAGTTGCAGTCAGCGCATGCGGACTTGTCTTTATCGCAGGTTCCGCAGGCTTCAGAGGGTGCAGCAGCAGGAGTTTTGGGTTCCGGCTTGTCCCCGGTGTTGGCGCCGAGGTATTCCGGTGTGTATTCGGTAACCAGTGCCATGGAGAGGGGAACCAGTACTTCCGGCAGTTCCTTCAGGGAGGAGTTGATGGAAGCGGCCAGCTCTTCACTCAGCTGCATCAGTTTGGACTGCAGGGTGTCCATATTGATGGTGGGGTACGATTTACCGGGAGTGAAGCCTGACTTCTGGCATGAGTGCGCCTGTCCGCCGATATTCATGGGCACGCCGTAGATGCGGCAGGTCAGGGGGCGATAATCATAAAGGGCACAGAGGTTGCTTTCCTTGAGGAAAGGGCATTTTACCCTTGCAAGGGAAACTTCCTTGAGAATTTCAGTTGTGGAGGCTCCGGACTGGCTGGCCTTAAAAGCCCTTCTTTTGATCTTGTGGATCAAACGGTCCGCTTTATCTGCTTCCTGCATGATTTCGGAACGTTCCAATCCGCTGTAAGCTTCATTGAACTTGCGGTTGATATAAATCGCTTCCACAAGGGTCAGGTCGAAGAGGGCGTGACAACAGTCACTGCAACCCTTTTCGCATTTGATGCCTGCATCAGTCTGGTCGGATATCTTATCGAAAGTCTTGTCCACTTCAGCGACAAGAGCTTCATATTTTTGAAAAATTTCTTTGAACTCCAAAGCAAAACCTCCGTGAAAAATATGTTCAGAGCTTTGGCGGAAAGTTCCGCCTAAACTCGTATAAGCTAAGTCTTATTGTTCAGCAGTCAATTGTTTATATGAAAATAATTACTGAATTTTCTGTAAGCCGCCCCGCATGGCGGTTCTAACAATCGGCACAGGCAGTATGCCGGGGATGGCGCATAAAAAAATTTGGAAAGGAGAGGGGGGAGAAGAAAAAGAAATCCGGCTCCGGCTGGCTGGTCCGCTGAACATTTGAAAATTCGTTGACCGTTAATTAAAGAGCAGGCGGGAATCTGGGCTGACCCTGATTCCCGCCTTTAAAACTTCGTTAATGAAGAATTTTCTACTGCTCTTCGATGGTGATAGCGTCCTGCTCACATACTTCGATGCAGGATTCACAACCGAGACATTCGTCTTCGTTAACAGCTACTGCTTTGCCGTCCTGAAGTTCGTAAACTTCGGTAGGACATACATCAACACATTCGCCGTCGCCGTTACATTTGTCGTTATCAATGGTAATAATGTAGCTCATAGAGTTACCCTCCAAAAAGATTGATTTTTTAGCCTCTGGTAGCCTGCGTACATAAGCCGACAGGCTACGCAGTCTTTAACAATTAGGATTGAGCCGGATTGGTTCCAGCTTAGACCCCCGACTCAGGGCTATTGAAAAGTGGATAGCCACAAGCCCTCCTCATGTCAAGAAGGCAGGTACAAAAAGTACAAGAAACATCCTAATTATATAGATTATGATTTTCAAGCAGGGATTATGATTTTCAGTCCAGCCTGATATTTTTTATCTTATTGAGGATGACTTTAACGGAACATTGAATTAATAGGTGGCTTTAATTCAAAATAGATATGGTTATCTAGGAGTAATTTATATGCTGACCAAAGAACAGCTTGATAAATATGTGGATGCCTTGTGGTGGGGACTGACCACCGCACGTACCAAGCCTTATGAAAAAGGCGATTTGATTATGGTCCGTTATGAAGCGGAAGCCCTGCCTCTGGCCGAGGCTGTCTTCAAGCGGCTTATTGATGAGGGGCTTAACCCGGTCCCGAGAATGACCCTGACTCCGGCCATGGAAAAAAGTTTTTACGGTGACGGCGATGATGACCAGCTTCGTTATATTGCTCCCGGTGAGCAGGAATTCACCAAAGGGCTGAACGGGCTCATCGTACTGCTGGCACCCTCATCCCTGACCCATCTGGCCGGGGTTGATCCTTCACGAATGGGCAAATGTGCCGTGGCCCGCAAGTTTTTGCGTGATATCATGGAAGGGCGTGAGCAGCAGGGCGAACTGGGCTGGACCCTTTGTTCTTATCCCACCAAGGCCCTTGCGGAATCCGCGGGGCTTTCCCTTGAGGACTTCACCGCCCAGATCGTTAAGGCCTGTTACCTCGATGAAGATGATCCGGCTTCCTGCTGGAAGGGCGTATTCGACAAGGCTTCCGAAGTTAAAAACTGGCTTAACGGACTGGGGATCGAGTCCTACCGTGTTGTTTCCGATGACATGGACCTGACCGTAAAGCATGGCGACCTGCGTCAGTGGATCGGGGTTTCCGGGCACAACATCCCCAGTTTTGAACTGTTTATCTCGCCTGACTGGCGCGGGACTTCCGGCGTATACTATGCGGACCAGCCTTCCTACCGTTCCGGTAACTATGTGGAAGGTGTGCGCATTGTCTTTGAGGACGGTGTGGCCAAGGAGATCACCGCCAAAGAAGGTGAGGAGTTCGTTAAAAAGCAGCTGGCAATGGACGAAGGTGCGTCCAAGCTGGGCGAGTTTTCCCTGACCGACCGCCGTTTCTCCCGTATTGACAAGTTCATGGCCAACACTCTCTACGATGAGAACTATGGCGGGGAATTCGGTAACTGCCACGTTGCCGTGGGGTCCTCCTATCCCGATACCTATGCCGGAGATCAGGCCGAGCTTGATGCCCGCATGAAGGAAGAGCTGGGTTACAATACCTCTGCACTGCATTGGGATCTGGTCAACACTCAGGATAAGACTGTCTACGCTACCCTCAAGGACGGAAGCGAAGTGGTCATCTACAAGTCCGGAGAGTTTCAGGTTTAATTATTTCCCGGAAAAATATTCAGGTTGAAAATCCCGGTTGATCCTCGGTCAACCGGGATTTTTGTTTTTTTCGTATTTGGCAACGGGCTTGCAGATATCTTGGGTGGAGTCTTTTTTTTGTGTCTGGAAAACTTGTATTTTGATAATTAGTAATTATTATTATTTTATATGTTTTTGTGCACATAATTAAAAATGCAAGATATTAACAGCTTGGCTTTAAGTTAGGCGGGGCGGGGCTTTTTAAGGATTTCTTGACTGAAATTTTTATTCTGGTTATTTTCTATCTAGGGAAAATCGGTGGAGGTGATTCCTCATGAAGAATATTTTATCCATTCTTGCTTTGCTGGTTATACTGGTTATTCCGGCACAGGCATCAGCATCATACTATTATACTCTTGAAGGGACAGTAGGGTCCATAAGTGACGGCGGAGGGCTGGCAAGTGCTGCCGGTATTTCTGTCGGTGATACGGTTAGGTATGTGATCGAAATCGATACTGACCGGACCGGGTTTTATACTAAGAACAATGGTAAGAATAAGGATGTAAAGGGTTCTTATTACAGTTCTTTATATTCTGGAACGTTGAACGGAATGACTACCCGTAATTACAATTATCTGAATCCCCATAACGGTGGATTTTATTCCCAGACCGGGAACGAGCAGACTTATCTGGAGATCAGTAATTGGAGTTCCGGGTTCGGTGATTTGACCATCGGTTCTACCGTTAATCAGATTTTTGAGGCCGCTTTTAATGAAAACTGGGGGTATACCCAGATTGCTACCAGCAATTTGAAGATTACCAATATCTCCAATGTTGCCCCCACTCCCATTCCCGGTGCTGCATTCATCATGCTCGGCGGACTCGGCGTGGTAGGTGTTGTGCGGCGTAAGTTCTTTTAGCCGGATAATTAGAAATTGAAAATATAGCCGGAACCGCGGCCTGTTTGGTCGTGGTTCCGGTTTTTTTGTTTTTCGTTAAGAGACCGCTTTTGTGGTTATGACTTGAGATATGCATCCAACTGGCTTAAGTTGCCTCAAAAAGAATTAATCAAGCATATAAGGACCACCCAAAATGGCAAAACAATACCAGCCCCGCATGCATTCCGCAGAACATATTCTTAATCAGGTGATGGTGCGTAAGTTCGGCTGTGACCGTTGCTTCAGCGCGCATATCAACAAGAAAAAATCCAAGTGCGATTACAAATTCGAGCGCGGTTTGACCGATGCCGAAGCCTCCGAAATCGAGCAGGGTGTGAATGAGGCTATTTCAGCTGATCTGATTGTGACTGAACAGATGATCAGTCTTAAGGAGGCCGATGAACGCTTCAATCTGACCCGGCTTCCTGAAGGTGTGACCGAGGTGCGGGTGGTAAATATCGGTGATTTTGATCATTGCCCCTGTATTGGTGATCATGTTGATAATTCCAATGAAATCGGTGAATTCAAGATGGTTTCGCATAGCTTTGATGATGGCGTACTGCGCATCCGTTACAAGCTCGGTGAACCGGAAAATTAAGATAAATTTGAAAAACTTGTTTACAGAGCTGAAATCTGTTGCTAGGTTTTACTCAGTTTTTGAATACACATTCCGTGCAACTGGCGATGTAATGTGGAATTAACCACAGGGAAACACGGAATTTATATTACCTGCCGCTCGCCTGGGCCTCGTCTTCTTCAAGACGTGCTTCCTTGCCTCTCCGTGAGGCGATCTACAAGGAGTGCCCATGCAGGAATATCGAAATCTTCTCCAGTCAAATGATCCCGACATTTTCAATGCTCTTTCCGGCGAGGAATCCCGCCAGAAAGTCGGTATTGAACTGATCCCTTCTGAAAACTATACCTACCCCGAAGTTCTCTGCACCCTCGGCAGTGTTTTCACCAACAAATACTCCGAAGGTTACCCCGGCAGACGTTACTACGGCGGTCAGGAATTCACCGATACCATCGAAGACATTGCCCGTGAGCGGGCAAAGCAGGTCTTTCGTTGTGAGCACGCCAATGTGCAGCCGCTTTCCGGTTCTCCCATGAATCAGGCTGTATATCTCGGACTTCTTGAACCCGGCGATACCATTCTGGCCATGGATCTCTCCCATGGCGGGCACCTTACTCACGGTGCCCCGGTTTCCTTCATGGGCAAGCTTTTCAATTTCATTCGTTACAAGACCGACCCTGTAGACGGTAGCATTGATTTTGACGAGCTGCGCAAAACCGCCCTTGAGCACAAGCCGAAAATGATCCTTTGCGGGTACACCTCCTACCCCCGCGATCTGGATTACGCTGCTTTCAAGAAAATTGCCGACGAAGTAGGGGCCATCACCATGACCGATGCTTCGCACTACGGCGGACTCATTGCTGCCGATGTCATCCGCAACCCCTTTGATTTCGGTTTTGATGTTGTCACTTCCACATCCCACAAATCCCTGCGCGGTCCCCGTGGCGGTATGATCCTTTGCAAAAAGGAATTCGCACCCAAGATCGACAAGGCTGTTTTTCCCGGCCTGCAGGGTGGACCGCACATGAATACCATTGCCGGTATCGCGGTCACTCTCAAAAAAGCACTTGAGCCGGAATTCAAGGATTACGGTAAGCAGGTGCTGCTCAATGCAAAAACTCTGGCTGATGAGCTGCTGAAATCCGGTGCTTCCCTTGTCACTGGAGGAACAGACAATCACATGATGGTCCTTGATACTGAGAAGAGCTACGGCATCAACGGCAAAGTTGCTGAAGAGCTTCTTGATGGGGTCTCCATCACCACCAATAAGCAGATCATCCCCGATGACCCCAATCCGCCTCTGAAGCCCAGCGGCATCAGAATCGGTACTCCCGCTGCAACCTCACGCGGCATGAAGGAGTCCGACATGGTCAAGCTGGCGGGCTGGATCACCACCATCCTCCAAAATCCTGAAGATAAAGCTCTGGCCGCTACCACCCGGTCGGAAATTGAATCTTTCTGCTCAAGGTTTCCGGTTCCGGGAATCTAGCAACACTCCTTCCTTTCCATGTGTCCGGGATTTCACTCATCCCCTGAAATCCCGGACAAATATTTCTTCCCGGGTTGGCTGAGATTTATTGTAAATTGTCTTGTGGGTAACGACTTTATCAGCCAGCCCGGAAATTTTTTAGTCACAGCCTTGCCTCTTATAAAAAATCGACTTGATCCTGATGGAGCAAGTCGATTTTTTGTTTGAAATAGTTGATTGTTTATATATTGAATAATTAAGAGCACGGCTAAACAAGGAGAATAGCAATGAAGGGAAAATTATTACGGGCTGTAATGCTCGCATTTGTTTTGGGTACAGGTTTTTTTCTCGGCACCATTTATGGCAATCAGGGGCAAGCTGCCGGAACAGTAAATGTTAAAACTATATTCAGTAGTCCTCAACATATCCGGATGGAGATTACTAGTCCTGTGCCCATTACAAAAACGAACAGGCATAGCTTTATGCAAATGAGCTCAAATAAGTGGCTCCTTGGCATATGGTATAACCAGTAAAATTTAATCCCCCTCGGAGAACATTCCAAGGGGGATTTTAAATTTACGGCCTGTATTTTTCCGGTAACTTAAATTTCAACCAGTAGCTCCAAAGCAGCCAGACTGAAACGGCGATGCAGGCTCCCAGTGCCCATCCGGCCATGACGTCAGTGGGGAAGTGCTTGCCCAGATAGAGGCGGGAATAGCCTACCCCGATGGGCAGGAAGAGCATCCATGGACGCAGTTTGCGGAAAAAGAACATGAGCATGACCGCAAAAGCCATGGAGTTTGCCGCGTGTGCGGAGGGGTAGGAGTTGCCGCGTTCTTTTGTCTGCTGATAATCAAGCGGGCGGCGTTGCCAGATGCCGTCTTCTTTTAAATAGGTCAGGGGGATGGAGTTGAGCGGGCGGACCCGGCCGATGGATTTTTTGATCAGGTTGGTGGAAAAATCGGCCAGTCCCATGGTGGCGGAGATCAGCAGGATGATGACCAGAAATTTCGGGCCTTTTTTCCAGACTCCGAATACAGTTACCAGCGTGATAATAGCCCAGAGCAGGGCGGCGGATGAAAGCAGGGGCATGACAATGTCCAGCCAGTGCTTGCGGAAAATCTGGTTGACCAGAATGAAAATCTGCATATCCAGCGGTTGGGTATAAAAAGGCACTTATTTCTCCTGTATGTCCGTTTTCCTTGGCAAGACGGTTGTTTCCGAATAACATGCCCGTCCGTTGCAATGATTTCAGGCTCGTGTTGTTTGTCTGCGAGTATCAATATAAATAAAAGTAAAAGCCTGCAAGGGCTATACATTACACATAGATTACAATGAAAAAAATAGCCCTGATTTTGCCCCGTTTCGGTCGTTACGGCGGGGTGGAACGTTTCGGATACAACCTGAGTGCGGCCCTTGCCGATGCCGGATACGGTGTGGATTTTATTTGTGCCCGCTCTGAAGATGAACCGCCGCAGGGCGTAAATATTGTCAAAGTCGGACGCTATGGATTCTGCCGGGCCGGGAAGTTGCTCTGGTTTGTTCTGGCTGCGGAAAAGGCCCGTAAAAATGGCAACTACGATTTGACCATCAGTCTTGGTAAATCCTTGAATCAGGATATACTGCGTATCGGCGGTGGGCCGCTGGAATCCTTCTGGGCATTATCGCAGCGGGCATGGCCTGCGGGATTTGCCCGTTCCTTCAAGATGTTTCGTCGCCGCACTGCATTGGTGAATCTGCTCATTAAATATATCGAACGTAAACAGGCTGCATCGGATTGCCGCATGGTCTGTGTTTCCCACCGGGTGCGTGATTGGATGGTGGAATCACATCCCTCTCTTGCAGGGCGCAAAATAGATGTCATCTATAATAAGCCGGATCTTTCACTCTTCAGCCAGCCCTGCGAAGAGGAAAGGAACGTGGCTCGCAGGGAATTTTCCCTGTCCAAAAAAGATATCCTCATCTCCACTGCAACCACAAATTTTGCGCTTAAGGGTGTTTCATTCCTGATCAAAGCCTTGGCGGAACTGCCCGCCAATTACCACCTGCAGGTGGCAGGCGGCCGCAACCCTTCCAAATATGTGAAGCTCGCTGAAGAACTAGGCGTAGCCGAGCGTGTGCATTTTCTGGGAAGAGTGGAAGATATGCCCGCACTTTACGGACGTTCGGACGTTTTTGTGCTTCCGTCATTCTATGATGCCTGTTCCAATTCCGTGCTCGAAGCATTGGCCTGCGGAACCCCGGTAATCAGTTCCCGTGATAACGGCAGCAGCTACTTCCTGCCCGAAGAGCAGATCATTGATGATCCGTCTGATTACATAAAGATGGCTGAAATGATCCAAACGACAGCTACACAGGATCAAGGCCGACCATTCCAATGGCCGGATGATGTGCCATGCGGCATTGAACCGTACCTACAACTGGTAGAAGAGTTCCTGAATAAATAAGAAAAGGCGAAGTTGAGAAATCAACTTCGCCTTTTAATCTTTTAGTAGCACTATCTGCCAAGCTAGCAACTAGCCAAACTATTAAAAGTTTTTGGGATTCTTAAACCCTTTTTTCAAAAAGGGTTTAAGGCCCCCGGCAGGGTCGCCGAAGGCAAAATTACCAGCTGCCGCGTACGCGTACACCTTTGGAAGCCATGTGCTCTTTAAGCTGCGGGATGGTATAATCACCGTAGTGAACGATGGAGGCAATGAGCGCGGCGGTAGCGCGGCCTTCGGTTACGGCCTCGACCATGTGCTGCGGGTTGCCTGCGCCGCCTGATGCGATAACCGGGATGCGTACGCTCTCGGATACCAGACGGGTAAGTTCCAGATCGTATCCGGTCTTTACACCGTCGGCATCAATGGAGTTGAGGCAGATTTCGCCTGCACCGAGGGATTCGCCTGTCTTGGCCCATTCAAGGGCATCAATGCCCATGTACTTGCGGCCGCCGTTGATGACGATTTCAAAACCGGAAGGAATCTTTTCGGACTTTTCAACACGTTTGACGTCCATGCCGAGCACCACGCACTGGGAACCGAAAGCTGCGGCACCTTCGCTGATGATGTCCGGGTTCTTGACCGCACCGGAATTCACGGAAACCTTTTCCGCTCCGGCAAGGAGAACATCGCGCATGTCCTGTACGGAGTTGATGCCTCCGCCCACGGAAAAGGGGATGAAAATCTCGGAAGCAACGCGCTCGACCACGTCGAGGAAAATTCCGCGTCCTTCGGAAGATGCGGTGATGTCGTAGAATACGATTTCATCCGCACCCTGCTCGTAGTAGAGACGGGCGGTTTCCACGGGATCGCCGATATCGACATTGCCTTTGAATTTAATGCCTTTGGTGAGGATTCCGTTCCTGACATCGAGGCAGGGGATGATTCTTTTACTAAGCATCGGTTGCCTCCTTGCAGTATTCGTAAAAATTGGAAAGCAGCTTCAGGCCGGGGTTGCCGGACTTTTCCGGGTGGAACTGAACAGCCCAGAGTCCTTCGCGCCCGTGCAGGGAGCAGAAGGGACGGCCGTAGGTGGTTTCACCGATGATGTATTTGTCTTCGGGAGCAGGGTAGTAGCTGTGTACGAAGTAGAAATGCGCATCGGGATCGATGTCCTTGAACAGGATGCAGTCCTGCTTGAGCTCGATGGTGTTCCAGCCCATGTGCGGTACGCGGATGGGCACGCCTTCGTAATCTTCCCATGAGGGGTTGAATAGGCGACATTCACCGGGAATGACGGAAAGAGCCTGCGTGTCGTTTTCTTCGCTGTAGTCCAGCAGAATCTGACAGCCTACACAGATGCCGAGCAGCGGTTTCTTCTGCTGCACGAGTTCTTTGAGAAGTTCGTCCAGTCCGCCGGATGTTAGTTCATCCATGGCCTGTCCGGCAGCACCGACGCCGGGAAAGATGATGCCGGTTGCTTTGGACAGCACATCCTTGTCGTTGGTGATTTCGTTGGCAATGCCGAGTTTATTCAGTGCACGCTGTACACTGGTCTGGTTTCCGGCCTTGTAATCAAGAATAGCCAGCATGAGAGGGGCCCCCTTGTGTTTGTTAAATACTTATTGAACCGCAGAAGTCTGTAACTTTTAATGAGGGTATATTTTCCGGGCACAGAGTTGAGCCCAGAAGAACGGCTGCCATAACAGGGCAGTATATAACGGTTCTGTTCTATATATAGGAGCTAGTCAAAAAATCGAGGGAAAACAAGTGAAAAGATCAGAAGATGGAGAGTTTTTTTACATGAGACGGATAGTATTAGTTGCCGTCATAAGACCGGAAATAGGACTGATAATTTATTTAAAGCCATCAAAAAAATCTTTATCCTCAAGCCCGTCGCCTAGTTTGAAGAAATAATGTCGTGACATTTTTAAATTATCCGACACCATTGCATTCTTGCTGGGATAATTATCCACATTAAGCTTTTCGAGACGGGCTTTGCAAAAGAATGAAAAATCTGCCAACAGGCCCAAGAAAATACCCATCAAAAAAATCCACCAATAGTCAAGCGTTACATCTCCAGTAACAAAGAATCGAAAAAGGCAATACCCGGTAACGGCATAGGTGGTTGTAAATCTGTATATGAATTTTAGTACCTGTAACGTTTTATTCTCATAAGACATGTCAGAAAATTCCTATTTGGCCATAATCCGCAGATAAAGATCGCCCTTGAACGGACCGAGCTTGCGACCCTGTCCTTTCAACCGGATGGGCCTGCCGATGACGAAATCGCGGGGCAGGGTGATTTCAAGGGTTTTGCTTTTTTTGCGGATGCCCTGTTGCAGGGTGATGCGTACGCTGCGGCCCGGATGCAAGGCTGAGGCCGGGAAATAGATGGTCTGCTCGTCATCCAGCTGACCTTTGAACCATGCTTTTACACCTGATCCGAGACCGGATGAGACATCCACGGATGCGGTCTTGTCACCCCAGTTCAGATTGAGTTTGCGCTCTTTGACCGGGGCGGAAGGTTTCTGAAAAGGTTTATCCTTGCTGATCTGGCTGTAGATATCTTCAAAGACCTGACGGGCAAATGGATCGTTTAAAATATCCTTGAGCACGTCTTCTTCCTTCTGGAAAAAGTACCGACTTTGCTGGGCATTGGAAGTGCCGTTGTCGCTGCGTGCTTCGGTCTTGGCTTTGGACTGCTGGGCGCGGTAGGCGCTGGCTCCTTCGCGGGCGGTCTTGCGGTCCGATTGAGATTTGAAGTCCGGTTTCCGGCGGGTGTATGAACGGTTGTTCGCCGAAGCTTTTCCGGCACCTGTGTTTCCGGCAACGTTTTTGAGGAATACGTAGGCTTCGTTGAGCTGGCGGAATTTTTTGGCGGCATCAGGGCTGGGGTTCAAGTCCGGGTGCATGCTGAATGCCAGCTTGCGGAAAGAACGTTTGATGTCCTCCTCGCTGGCATTGGGGCCGACTTTTAAGATGCTCTGTGCCTGTCTTGTGTTCATAGCGGAAATTAGTCTTCGTCAGTAATCAGTGCGTTTGGGGCCACATCGGGATCGTGCTGGCGCAAGCCTTCAGCGCGGATGTATTCCTTGCCTTCTTCAACAAATTTGGCGTGGCCGGCTTCATTGTTCACGCCGGGACAGTATTCCTGAATCATCTCCCAGCTCATTTCATCAATTAGATTGCCCCGGAAAAAGGGCCATGCTCTACAGATGTCCGGGCGGCCGGGGTGGACTCCGCAGCCTTCATTATAAAATACACAGTATCCGTCCTCGCGGGACCTAAGGCGGATTTTACCGTTAACGGTTTCGCTGTGTTTCTCAATCAGTTCCTGTTCGGATATGCCGAGGTGGTCGGCGAGTCTGTTGCGGTCCTTGGCGGTCATGATGATGCCGCCTTCGCCCTGACAGCAGTGGCCGCACATTTGGCATTCAAAAGCCTTGCTCATTATTTATTGCCTGCTAAATTTTTATGGTCAACCATTATGCAACGGTCTTCGATTACTGTGATATCTTTGCCTTCGAGCAGTTCGCGTGCTTCGGGGCTGAAAATTCCTTCCTGCATCCAAAAACATTTGGGCAGGGTTTCAAGGCTCAGTACTTCACGGGCATGATCCGCACAGAACTGGGAAGCCCTGAAAAGGTTCACGAGATCAACCGGAACGGGAATGTCGGTAACGGATTTGTATGTCTTAAGTCCCCAGACATTCTCCCTTTTAGGGTGCACGGGGATGATTTCGTAGCCTGCATCAATCATATAACGGCAGACCCGGTCCACCGGGCGTCCGGGTTTATCTACCGCGCCGATTACGGCTATGACCTTGACCTCGTCAAGAAGTGCGGCTAATTTTTTTTCGTCAAATATAAGCATGTTTTTGGTCTCTCCGTCCAATTGATTTTCGCATGCTACAGTAAAGCCCGGTTACTTGCAAAGCTCTCTTTTACCTCTTTTTATATGAAATCGATACATACAAGGAGTATTTCCCATGTCTGAGTTCGAATCCAATGTGGTTGTGCCGCGCAGTGAGCTGGAAGCCCGCTGGGAAAAATGCCGCCGTTTCCTTCCCGAAGTAGCTCCGCAGGCCGGGGGGATGCTCTGTTTTTCGCGCTTGCAGATTTATTACCTCTCCGGTTCCTTTGTCAACGGTGCGGTCTGGCTTCCGCTGGAAGGCGAGCCTGTCTTTTTTGTGCGTAAATCATGCGATCGGGCAAATATCGAAAGTGCCATTAAAAATATTGTCGGTTTCAGGTCTTTTAAAGATCTCGCTCCGCTGGCAAAGCAGGCCGGGCAGCCTTTGAGTGAGGTTATCGCGGCGGATACTGCAGGGCTGACATGGCAGCTTGGCGAAATGCTTACCTCACGCATGTCCGGATATAAGTTCGTTCCCGGCGATATGGTAATGGCCCGCGCGCGTGCGCTGAAGTCTGAATGGGAACTTGAAATCATGCGTGAAGTTGGGCACCTGCATAATACCGCGCTGGTGGAAGTTCTGCCGGAACTTATTGAGACGGGCATGAGTGAAATGGAGATATCCAAATATCTCTGGAATATCTTTTTTGAGCTGGGGCATGAAGGGCATATGCGCATGCAGACTTTTGGCGCGGAGATTTTTCTCGGCCATATTTCCGCCGGTGATTCCGGCATCTATCCCAGTTCCTTTGATGGCCCCCTCGGTTTACGCGGGGTGCATCCCGCTTCTCCTTTTATGGGCAGCGGTGATAAATTCTGGGAAAAAGGCGCGCCTCTTTCAGTTGACTGCGGATTCGTCATGGAGGGGTATCACACCGATAAAACACAGGTTTACTGGTCCGGACCCAAAAGCTCCATTCCCACGGGGGTGCTGGATGCCCAGTATTTCTGTCAGGACATGCAGGCCCTTGCTGCTGATCACCTTTATCCCGGAAACCTTGTCAGCGAAGTTTACGCCAAGGTCATGGAGCAGGCTGCAAAAGAAGGGTTCATGGAAGGTTTTATGGGTATCGGGGAATGCAAGGTGCCTTTTATCGGGCATGGCATCGGTCTGACCATTGACGGTTTTCCGCCCATTGCCAAGGGCTTTGACATACCCATCGAGGAAGGAATGGTCTTCGCTCTTGAGCCGAAGCAGGGCATTCCCGGAATTGGTATGGTCGGGGTGGAGAATACTTTTGAAGTGACCGCTGACGGAGCGGAGTGCATTACCGGGGATGATTACGATATTATTTGTATTGAGTAGGATTTAGCAGAAGTTTCGCATGAAAAACTCCCCGCAACCTGATGGTCACGGGGAGTTTGAGATTCTTTATTTTGAAAATTCTATTTCACATCAATATCAAGTCCGCTTGCGGTCTTGGTGATGACCGGGGCCGGGGTCTGGCCTTTGAGGTCCATGACCATGCGGATTTTTTCGTCATAGATGCCGATCCTGAAGCGCGAGAAGATGGGGTTTTCAGGCTTGAGTACAGTGGGGCCGAAGTAATCCCATTTACCCTGAATATCCACCACAAGGCGGTTGGGATCTTTCAGGAAAAAGGACGTGTAGGAAAGGGGGGCACCACCGAGATCAAGGCTGATTCTGGTTTTGCCGTCCACTTCCTTGAAATAGATGGATTTGAGCTTGCCTTCCTGCAAACCGTGGATTTCTTTTTCCGGTTCTTTGGCTTTTTCTTCGGGCTGCCTGGCTGCAACTGTGGCGTTGCTTACGTCCGTACCGTTGAAAGCCAGAATGGTCTTTGCGGTGGCATTAGCCTGTGTCGCATTTCCAAGCGTAGCATTGGCAGTGCTATTTGAGGTTGCAACTGCAACAGTTCCGTTTTCCAGCTGAACCGTACTGTTGGTGGCATTGGCAATAGCCATGGAAAGCAGGGGAAGTTCGTTTTCCGGCTGGGTTTCAATTATTTCAATCTCAGCAGCTTCTTCAACAGGAACAGTTTCAACCTGTTCTTCTTTGAGCAGCCAGCTTTCCGGGAGCAGCAGTTGCGGATTAATGAAAGCGAGTATTGCCAGCGCGCCGAAAATATGGATCAGGGCCTGTTTGCTGGTGAAGTAATTGCCATAGCGGCGGAAGCTGCGGCTGCATGAGCCGCAGGTGTATGATCTGACCGGAACAATCAGGGAAATGAGCACGTCAGAAACCAGCCCCCGCCTGAAGTAGAGACGGTTGCTATCACAAAATGGACACTGAACGATTTGTTTCTGCTTTTTAGTCATTGTGCGGTATTTTCCTCCGATCCCCATCTACCTACACTTTGAAGCTTATCAAAATTCTTTAATTGTCTGTGGTTATACTTATAAAAGACCACACTCAAATGTCAATCACTCCCTCTACCCCGCGATAGCTTCGGACATGATGCATTCGAGATCTTCGCGTTCCATTTTCGCAGGTGTGAACTCAAAAAGTTTGCCCATGGTCTGCTCGGCGATATCCACCAACTCGGCAACGTCTTCTTCTTTTGCGCCGTAATCCTTGAGGGACTCCTCGTTGAATCCGGCCCGTTCGAGCAGGGAGCGCAAGCCTTCGAGGAAAACGGTAGCGCGCTGGTTCTCATCAAACTGCTGGGTATCGTAACCCATGGCCATGGCCAGATCTTCGAAACGCTCCGGGCTTTCCGGGATCAGACGCTTGAAATAAGGGATGGAAAGCTTGGCAAGGCCGAGACCGTGCGGCAGTTCCGGGTATTTTGCACTTAAGGCATGCTCAAGTGAATGCTGGGAAATGCAGCGAGAAAGAGTCTCGCACATACCTGCGGCGGTGCTGGACCAGGCCATGACGGTGCGGGCTTCAATGTTGTCGCCTTCAGCAATGGCCATGGGCAGGTAGTGGCTGCTCAGGTGCACTGCTTCAAGGGCGAGCATGTCGCTCATGGGCTGGTGCGCGGTGGAAAGGAAGGTTTCTACCGCATGGAAAAATGCATCGATGCCGGTGTAGGCGGTGGTGCGCGGGGGCACGCTGACCATGAGCTCCGGGTCTACAATTGAGATGGCCGGGAACGTGGAATCATTGCCGAGGCTGATTTTTTCAATGCCGCCGGATTTGTTGATTACCGCCCACTGGTCCGCTTCAGTGCCTGTTCCCGCTGTGGTGGGAATGGCGATGAGCGGTGCTGCGGGGTTTTCAGGATTGACTCCTCCGCCGGAACCGGACTGCATGTAATCCCAGCATTTACCCACGTTGGTGGTCAGAAGTGCGATGGCCTTGGATGCGTCGATGGTGGATCCGCCGCCGAGAGCAACAATGAAGTCGATTCCTTTTTCGCGGGCGATTTTAGCAGCCTCGTCAACCTGATCGGATTTCGGGTTGGGGGAGATGTTATCGAAAACAACGGTGGATACATCCTGCTTGGCAAGGGCGGCCTGAACCTTATCGAGGTATCCGTTCTCGATCATGGCCCCGGATTCACCGATGACGACCATAGCTTTCTTGCCTTTGGGCAGAGGCAGGGTTCCCAGTTCTGCCAGCTTGCCGGGACCGAAAACAATGCGGGTGGGAATGAATATCTGAAAATTAAGCATGTGCTTCCTTTATATATGTAGTTTTTAATGTTGCTGTTGAGCCACCTGATAACTGACTGTGCGGCTTCCGTAAAGTTTATTTCAAAGTCTGGCTCAATGCCTCATCCATCTGCCCCGTGGTGTAGAGGTCCCGGATTACCGTGGGTGATGTAGAGTCCTTACCGGGCTTGAAGATTGCAGCCAGCGGAATGGAACGGCTGCCAAGCGCGCGCAGGAATTCATCGGCCACCTTGTCCGGGGCGGTGAGGTCCACCTTGATGAAGGTCAGGTTGTATTTTTCCTGCCAGCGGTTGAGGTTGGCCGGGGTCAATACTGTCTGCTCCAGTACTTTGCAGGACGGGCACCAGTCTGCTGTGAATTCCACCAGCATCGGTTCATCGCCAATACGGGCGGTGAAATCGACCTGTTCAAAGCCGATCCAGTGGGTGGTGCGTTCCTGCGGTGTTGCGGCCCAGAATCCTGCTCCAATGCAGATTGTCAGTGCGCCGATCCGCAGCAGATACATGACAGATTTTTTGTCCGCACCGGCTGAAAGCCCCCACATCCATGCGCCCACAGAGGTGAACCAAAGGAAAATCAAGGTCGGGATATACATATCTTCGGGCAGGATGCTGAACAAATAGATGCAGGTCCCGGCAAGGAAAAATCCTGCGGCCCGTTCGATCCAGATGGTCCATGCGCCCGGCTTGGGAAAGCGGGTTGCCAGAGCCGGAAAGATTGCCATCAATATATATGGCAGAGCCATACCCGCGCCGACACTTAGAAATACCGAGCTGATTACGTAATGCGGCTGAATCATGGCCCAGCCGAGCACTCCGCCGAGAAACGGCCCGCTGCAAGGGGTGGCCAGCAAGGTGGCCAGAATTCCGGTGAACAGGGCCTGCCTGCGCGGGCCGCTGTTTTCGGAACCGAGCTTGAGGTCCACAATGGGCAGATTGAACAGTCCGAAAAGGCTCAGGCTGAGGGCAAAGACTACTCCGGTCAGCCCGATGACTACCGGGGGCTTCTGAAAAATCTGCCCCCAGGCCATCCCGGTCATACCGAGGATTCCGCTGAGGACACCGAAATAGAGCAGGATTCCCAGCGCAAAGAAAATATTGTGTTCCCGGAAACCACGTTTTTGTTCTTCCGCGCTTGCGTGCCCGGCCCCGGCCAGCAGAGTGGAGAGTTTCAGGCTTATCACCGGAAGTACGCAGGGCATGAAGTTAAGCAGGAAACCGGCCAGCAGCCCGAAAAGAATGGCGGTGGTCAGGTCGGTCACTTCAAGGCCCGGAGTAAAAGAGCGGGGGGTGAGTGAATCAAATGAAAATGTTGATTCGGACACGGTCTCATTTGATGCCGCTGTTTTTACTTCCTGCACAGGTGGAGCAGTTTTCTGCGGCTGTGATTGTTTTGTCTTGGCTGTATTTTTCCCCTCGACCTTGGCTGCGATATTTTTCAGGGAAATTTTGATGGGTTTGGCATCCTTGCGCATTTTTACGAATTCAGGCCACCACGGCTGCAGATTGGCCTGAGGCAGTTTGTCCGGGGAAAGAGCCATGCCGAAGAATTTAAGATCGGTCTTAAAAGGCTGGCAGGCCGTCTTTGAGCACATGAGCAGGGAGAGTCTGGCCTTGAGGGTGAAAGATTTTATGGACGGCGGAACAGGAATCAGAATCGGGGTCGGTTCCGAATAGGTGGCGACATTTTTACCTTTGTTCAAGGGATCATTCTTGAGTTTACCCGGCATGTAGATAGCCGGGAGAATGGTGTTGTCCGGGGTCAGGGTGATTTTCAAGGTCGTGGGCATGCCCAGCTTGCCCGGATTGTGGGAGTATGTATACCAGCCGTTTTTAGGTTCAAGTATGAGTGCCGCCAGAATGTCTGTTTTCAGCCCGCTTTCCTTTTGGTCATCCTTGCTGAGCTTGAAAATTTTCCACTTTGTATCGAGATTGGGATTCTGATTCTGGGCACTGAGAGCCGTTTGCGGGGTGATAAGCGCAAAGGTTGTAATGAAACTCAATAAAATTAAACAAATTAGCTTAAAGCGCATTTAGTTGCCTTTTTTAAAGAAAAAAATAAAAAACCGATTGACATCCGCAGTGAATATTTCTAAACCCTTTTTCACACGCGGGTCACTGGCTCAATTGGTAGAGCAGCGGACTCTTAATCCGTTGGTTCAAGGTTCAAGTCCTTGGTGGCCTACCACAGTAAATACAGGGTGTTAGACGTTTAGTCTAGCACCCTTTTACTTTTTGTTTTTCCGGGTCTCTCCCGGTCCTCTCCCGGTTTTGGGAAAAAAAGTAAATTTTTTTTAAAATGGGCAGACTTTTTGCCTAAGAAAAAATTAATTTATTTTGCTGGGGATTGAAATAATTATTTTTAGATGGGTGAGGTTTGATTTTCATGAGCGAAAAAACTTGGGGCAGGACTTATCCGGTGCTGCCTGATAATCTTGAAAATACCTCATTGCGAGATAAAACGAAGAAACGGGGATGCTTAAATCAAATAAGCATCCCCGTTTCTTTTAGGGGTACGGAATTTCCCATTGTTGGGTGATATTGATAAAATATTAGTTGCTAAAAGTATATGGTTTATATTTTATTGACAGCTAAATCATGGTTGTCTTTTGAAACGAAGCAAGGGAATGAAAGGATCAGTAAGGTGAATTTTTTATGGTCCCATCAATGCCATGTATTTATCAGTGAACAATGCAATAATTCTGAAATTATTTTTATGAAAAAACAAAAGTTGAAGTAGATGATGAATCAAGATTGGTTTGAAATGAAAGACATCCGCCGCAAGAATTTTAGTAAATCTGTGTGGATTCCATTAAGGGCTATTGAGACCAAAGTAGACGAAGGGGAATACGGGTACGTTGGGTATAAGAAAGAGTTTTTTGGTAGCGGCTCTATCGCTATTCCTCAAAATAAAATTGAAGACGCAAAAAAACTTGGTTGGATGGATATTGGCATAAGCAATGAACATTCTGGATGGATTGATGAAGATAAGTATATCCCTGCTGAAGTGTACAAGGGATACGGGAATGATCTTGAAGGTGTTCATTTAGTCTTAGATCAAAATACATATGGTGAAACCCCTAATATATGGCATTTAAACCAAGATTTGGTTCTTTCGTTAAGTTTAGTTCGTGAAGGTAACTCTTGGGTGTGTCCAAAAGAAGGCTATACAGAAGTTGCAAGACTTAGGACTTCTGACGAGGATGCACCCGTAGCCCTAGAAATTAAATCTCAGTATTTAAAGGATTACCTTTGCGCTAGGGGGATGGCCTTATACATGACTCACTATTTTGAAAGGGATGTAGTTTGTGATGGTGCTTCACATATTTCATGGCCGGATGGATCTAGCAGCGAAACGGCTGAACTGGACCAATGGGAAGGTCGAGTTATTGAGATTCATGAAGGAGGTGAGCCAATTGGGGCTAAAATGGCTGTATTTCATATGTCCCGCACAGATGTAGATGAATCAGATGATGTTCCAGACATATCCGGTCCTCCAACGGAAGAGAATACGTATAGTGAATCTTGGGAAAGAGGATTTGAAGGGAGAAGTCTTTTTAGGGTAGTGGGAGAATTGTGGCGAAATGAAATTATTCTACCCAGCGCAAGCAGTCCGAGGGTTCGAGGTGATAGTATTATTCCAACAACTTTTTTTGTCATTGATGCCGAAGGCAACAAGATTTGTGGGCAAGATCTTATTGATGCGGGAAAATGGTTGTGGTTTAAACCTGAGGTCATAATGGCATTAAGTCACGTGAGAGGCGGTAATCTATCCTTTTTTACTGCTCAAACAGGAAGAGTTTCATGTTCCTATGGTTATGGTGTCCATTTTGGAGTGAATGATCTTGCCTATGTAAATGTTTATGCCAAAGACATTGGACGACTTCCTGAATGGCAACAGCAAATATGGGCCGGATATAATTTGGTACCGGAAGGAGGTGTTTCTAGTGAACTTTTAGCTTCACAAGTCAAAGCTATTCCTGCCGATACCAAAGCTCCAGAAGAGTTTTTGCCTAAGGTGTTTGAATTAATAAATTCACTTGCTCAAGAAAAAATGAAGATTCAATTATTTAGAAAACATGAATTGATTCCTGAACTGTTGCCAAGGATTCATCGCTTTAGATCAATTGATGAACAATCATTTTATGCTTTAGCTAAGGTTCTTGCTAGATTGACTGCTGACAGTCTTGACGCCCAAGCTATGCAGACAATTGTAACACCACCGAAAAAAGTAAACTGGGGATCTCTGAAATCTTTAGAAAATTTGTTGGCTTCGGAGTATGATAGAGATTTGGTTCGAAAAATTACTGCACCACTTGTGGGGGTGTATGAATTGCGGCATGCAGATGCTCACCTGCCAAGTAGCAAGATTGAAGAAGCATTTAGCCTGATACAGATAGACAGATCATCCCCCTATGTTCAGCAAGGTTTTCAATTGTTGCACCAAGTCGTTTCCAGCCTTTTTGGGGTTTTAGAATTGCTACAGCAAGCAGATTGGATGAAACACAAATAGAAAGAGGTAGATTGTGGTTGAATATCCAGACAACGAAATGCTTCAGGAGTATGCACGGCGTACAAGAAAAAATATGGATTATGTCGTCGCATCTAAAGTTAGCTACGACCGTGATGTATATGAAATAACCCAGATAATTAATTCTCTGCTGGGATTGGTTGTATTTCAATACGAAGATTTTAATGAATTGATCGACGATACTCCTTTAGCTGGTTTAGATCCAAGAATATGGCCTGAATGCGTGCGTAATTTTGGCCCAGAAGGTTTCAGTTTGAGGGATTTCCTGTTCTGTTTTCGTAACGCGCTCGCACATTCTGATATTGAACTTATAGGCAACTCCGGGGTCATCGCTGGCGTAAAGTTCGGGCTGAATAATTGCTGGAAGCTCCCCGCTGATCCTTGGTATATAAGTTTAACTGGAAATGAACTCAGGCAATTTGTGGAGTCATTGTCAGATGTATTAAGTTCAATTTCAGATGATACGAATTTTCGAGTTAGATAATTTTTCGTCCAGCACAGGATTTAGCTACGAGCACGGAGATATAAATGAAATTACCATGGGGGCAGAACCAATATGACATGCTTACTCCCCGTATACCTTACCTCAAAAAATTACCTACCGTACTCTGGTATGATCGTAATATGTATGCAGTATGCGTTAAATATAATTCTCAAAAAAGCTTGAAAAAGGCCGCACAAATTCTTGGCTACTATTTTAAAAGGGAGAGCCGGTATGACTTTGCGCCATACGAAATAGAGTATCACGATAACAATCTCCAGTTAGTATTGTTTTTGAAGGAACGATACCGTCATTCTTATTACGTGATGGGATGTCTGGAGTTTGATTATGGGCAGCGATATTCAGATATTCCTGAAGGGTGGATGCTTTCATGGGCATGGCTACATCCATATATCCGGGGCAATGGTTATATGACTGCTTTGTATCCTCATCTCCTTGAGCGATATAAGGATTTTTATTTTGAGTTTCCATTGTCTAAGGCGATGTTTCATGTGGCGCGGAAATGTGGGTCCGATAGTCAGAAGAAATTGCTTGAGAAGTGTTAGTCTGTATGATTTTCGGCCTGATTTGATTTTTTAAACCCGGCAAATTAGCAGATGATTGACAAGACCTCGGACTTCGGTTCGAGGTCTTGTTATTTTAAAGTTAGCTTCCCTGTATGTTTTCTTACCGCCACTACATATAAATCTCCAAAGACTGGGCTGTAATATTTTTTGAGAAATTTTGTCTTTATCTGTCTTTCCATGTCCTTTTTTGTCTCTCCTTGTCTTTATGCGTTACTTATTGATATTATGATAGATTTCTTCGAAATCGTTCTCAAAAGACAAAAAAAGACATATGTTGCCACGGAGTCCGAAGGCAGGACAGGTAAGGTAGGCCCACTTTTTCAAAGCGGTGTACCTTACGTCCTGCTCAGCCTTGGGCTGAGGTTGGCTTATTCACCTTCGGTTCAACGCAATTGAAAAGATAACCGTGGAGAAATGCGATCCGTGCCCAGCAAAAAGAAAGTTATCAAAACCTATGTTTCGGAAAAGGAATATGAGCAAATCTGTTCAAGCGCAGAGCAGTGCAGCTTGTCTCTGTCTGCCTTTGCCAAGGCAGCATGTCTGGGCCATGAAATAAGAAGCAGCACCGACCAGCAGGTTCGCCGGGAGCTTCTGAAGCTTAATGGAGATCAAGGCCGTCTGGGTGGTCTTTTAAAAATGCTAATTTTGGACGATGACGACAATCGAAAAGCGGCTGAGAAGCTACTTAGAGAAATAGGTCAGACTCAACGGCAAATAGTCCAGAAGGTGAGGTCTATATGATTAGCCGCAGGATTGCTTGTAAGCCGCAAAACGATAATTACCGGAGGCTGGCCCAATATATTGCCGACGCCAAGCATAAGGGCGAAAAGAGTCTCATGTCATGGTGTGCAGGTTGTTGGGCCGGAGATGACTATGATTTGGCGATTCAGGAAGTGCTTGATACTCAGGATCTGAATAAGCGTACCCGTAAGGAAAAGACCTATCACTTAATCGTGTCCTTCAGGCCGGAAGATGAGTCCGTCCTTACGGCTGAAAAATTTAAAGAAATTGAGCAGGTGTTTTCCAAGGTTTTGGGCTTTGAGGAGTACCAGCGGCATTGTGGAGTGCATAAGAATACCAACAATCTGCACATGCACATCGCATATAACATGATTCACCCGGAGAAGCTGACCCGACATGAACCGTACCGGGATTTTCATAAGCGTGATCGGCTGCATCGTGAGCTGGAACAAAAGTTCGGTCTGAAGCTCGATAACGGCAGGCAAAAAGAATTGCTGCCCAAACGCAATAACGACCGTGCGGCTACTTATGAATCCCATTCCGGCCAGCAGTCTTTTGATTCATATGTAAAGGAGCGCAAGGATTTCATTTTGGAGTCCTTGCGTTCTTCGCATGGCTGGCAGGAGTTTCATGAATCATTGGCGCAGATCGGCGTCGAGGTCCGGTTGCGCGGCAACGGTTGTATCATTAAAGACCTTCATTCTAAAACGGCCATCAAGGCCAGCCGACTTGACCGTGATTTTAGCAAATCCAAACTCGAAGCCCTACTCGGCCACTATCAAAAGCCCGCAGAGTTCGTGGTGATGGAGAAAGACAGCTACGTAGCCCGTCCTCTGCATAAGCAGCGTGGCGAACTTTACGCTGAGTATAAGGCCGCTATAGCCGATAGGAAAAAGGTTTATGAAGCATTGCGCGAAGAACAGGATGGCCGTTGGAAGCAGATCAATTCTGATTGGGATGCCAAGGTCAAAGCCATAAGAAAAGACAACAAGCTGAGGCCCAAAGACCGCAGCCGCTTAATTGCTATTGCTACCGGCAGAAAGACGGCGGCAATGGAAATTTTAAAACAAGAAATGGCTGAGAAGCGTGCGGAATTGCGTCATAAAATACCTTTTAATCGCTGGAATGGTTTTTTGAAATGGAAGGCTGAAAACGGCGATGAAACAGCTTTGCAAGTTTTGCGGTCAAAGAAGGAGCCGATTCAAAGTAACTCCTCTCCAGAATTTGCTGGCACGGCCTCAAAAGTTTCAGATCTGAAGATCAAGCAGAGTAAGTTCAAATCAGATTTAAGTCTGGCTTGGAAAGACAAACGCAGGCTGCTGTCCATTTCCAAGATGCTTCAGTTGCAGGCCGAAGAGGCCAAGCGCGTAAACGATCCTGATCAACGTAATTTGGATCAAGTGACTTGGCGTGTGGATTCGTCTGGTAATATTCTCTACACGCTGAAGAACGGAGCAATGGTTAAGGACAATGGCGATAAAATTTTCTTCAGCGTGAATGATCTTGGGGCAAGGCAAGTGGCGCAGAGTTTTGCGCGGATGATGTTTGGGCGGAATGTGAAGGTTGAGGGGAATGGGATTGCTAGACAGCACCGAGGTCTTAGTCGATAGTGATTGAATTCGCCGTAACTGCCTATCGAGGAGAGGGAGAATGAAAGAATGTCACGAAATGTTAATACAGGCATTAATGGAACATGTCGAAAATTATCCTGAAAAAGCCGAAGAAATTTTAGAAAAAGCAAAAGATAAAGATTTTTTGTCAAAGGTTACGGATGACATAGCTGACGAAATTAAAGGAACGATAATATCTTATGTGTCAGATGAATTAGTAGAGAGAAGAAAGGAAAATACTAAATTTTTAGAGAATAACTATCGTAAATGGGATGATGGATTCGATTCTCTAGAGTCTTTGATTTTGATTTGTATTGATGCTGGGAATACATGTAATAAAATGTATGGGGCTGAGTTTGTAAAACAAAAAGATTTCCTCTTTGGCACTATAGTAAGACTCCATGCAAGAGCGTGTCATATAGCCAATGAAATTCTTTGTCTACTTAAGTCAGGATATGCTGACGGAGCTCATGCTAGATGGCGTGCTCTTCATGAGGTTGCTGTTACTTCATCATTTATAACTGCCAATGGTCAAGAATGCGCCAAAAGATATTTAGACCATGATGTGATAGAATCATACAAAGGCATGCTTCAGCAAAAAAAATTTGAGAGTCGGCTAAATGCTGAAGGGCCAACACAAGGCGAGATAGATTCCTGTAAAAAAGTTTATGACGAAATTGTTGCTGAGTATGGTAAAGAGTTCAAGGGGCAGTATGGTTGGGCATCTAAATTTGTATCTAAGAAAGGAAGAGTGAACTTTGCAGATATTGAGCAAAGTGTTGGGTCAGACCATTTTAGACCTTATTATAAGTGGGCAAGCCAAAATATCCATGCTGGGCCAAAGGCCTTGCGGAATCAATTGGGTATGTGTGAGTCAGAAAAGGATGTTTTACTTGTAGGTCCGAGCGATTCAGGAATGACGGACCCTGCTTCTTCGACGGCTTTGAGTTTGGTGAATATTACGACAAATTTATTGCTTATAAAGCCGACTCTAGATCATATTGCTATAATGAAGATTTTGGCTGAGCTTGCTGAAAATGTTGGTGATATTTTTTTTAAAATTGATTTTCCAGAGCTAGATAAAAATATGAATTAAATTATCTGTAGTCTCATGTTTTCATTGAAGGCACTTTTTATTGCTTAAATTCTGTTGCTAACAAACGATCTTCTGTAAATATTTTTCCAACAGCGACAGGATTATCTGTGCTGTTTGATTTGTTTTTTGGGTCAAAATACGGATTTGACGAAGGACGTCCTATTTCAAATTTATGTTGTAATTTAAATTCTTGGGTCATATTTGCTTGTGAAGAGTCCCTGAAAATTAAACTAACATCTATTGGCGGAAGTTCTTCAATTATAGGATTAATAGAACACGCCCTTGAGGCTACGTATTCTCTATGTCTTTGAGATATGTATGAAGAGCAAAAGTGAAGGTATATGTTGGAAATTGGGATAGTTATGGCTTCATGTGGCATAAGGGCATTTGTCCTATATTTCCACATGATTTGACCATTTTCAGTAATATAGTCCTCAGTACTAAATAGTCCGGGCGTCTCTCCATAAAATATTTTATCGATAGGTTTGATCCTAAATAAATAGGATGTCATTGTTATTTCTAGGTTTAGTGCTGGGGATTCAGAAATATTTTTAAAGACCAAAGTTGTTGAATTATATTTATTGCCAACTTTTTTTGCGACTCTATGAGAATTGCTGTCTGTTTTTTCTGGTGAAATTAAGGGCTCCCAATCGAACTTTAGGCTCCACCCATCGGGAACAGGAAATGAACTGTTTGGTTTCGAGACAAGATAATTAATATCGACCGGGGAAATCAAAGGGGTGTTAGTGAGTAGCCTTTCTCGTTTCATCTCGGTGATTACTTCTTTATTGAATTGTAGAGAGATACATAGGGCTATTACTGTGACGATTGAGGCTAGAGCGTTTATACAGTTTGTCCATGAAATATTCTTTTTTTTGACTCTATTGAATATTTTATATGCGTACATTTGCGGTGGATAATTAAAAAATATGTAAATAGCAAGAATCCTCCAGAGTCCATCTAATTAAACCTTACATCGCCATAGCCAACGGCAATTCTCCAATCTCACGAGATTGGTATAGGTCATTGAAGTCGGATAGCTCTTGCGTTTTTCGTTTTCGTTGAAATTGGATAAAATGATTTGGCGTGTTGATTCGTCTTGCAATGTTCTATACACGTTGAAGAATAGGCTCATGGTCAGGGGAAAGTCCGCATAAGAGCTTAAAACATAGGTCATGTTCAATCTTTTTCGAGGCAGGTATGGAGAATTATAGAGTTGTTGGGGAACGTGAAACGAATACTTTTGCGTATATGTTTATTGGCGCAAAGCAAATGCTTGAGCAGGCACAGGCTAGCGATGTAGGTGCCTTGTATAACCGAATAAGTTGCATTGTCTTTTGTGCATTTACTCTTGAAGCATATTTCAATCATTTTGGAGCATTAAGAGATAAAAAATGGAATAAAATTGAACGAAATATTCCAAAATTTAAAAAATATGAAAAATTTTGTAATCAATTAAATCTTGAAGTTAACTTCGATGTGGCTCCGTATTCAACGATTAAGGAAATATTCTCTTTTAGGGACACCATGGCTCATGGGAAAACAACTATTGAAGACGTAACTAAAGATGTATGCGTTCCCAACGAACAAATAAATAGATTCACGCTAGGGGCTAGCTGGGAAGAATATGCCACGAAAGAGAACGCTCAAAAGGCTATCAAGCATACTCAGAAAATTATTGTTGAACTGCATCAAGCGGCTGGCTTGGGTGATAATCCTTTTGCAGAAACGGGCAGTGCCTTTTTCGCTATGACAAAAATATCTTGAATTTTAAATTGACCAAGACTTCAGGTCCGTTTATTTTTTCATTAGCAGATTTCAATATGCTGACCACAGGCCCTGTTTCTTTGATTCAGGGGGTAGGTAGGGTGGTGGCGTCAGGACCATGGCGGCTGCTAAAAGATTCTGACAGAAATTGAGCTGATAGCTAAGGTCTCTTTTTTATTCAAAAAGGCATCCCTGTGTTAACTTCTAAGAACGGAAGAAAAAACTCCTTCTTATACAAATTAAAAAGAGAATCTACTCAGATTCTATTACCCGCACTGAGCCTCCAGATAAATACTGGACAAAGAGAAGAAGCGGAGTCGAGACCATGAGAGCTCAGCAGAGAAAGTCTGACTAGAAGACGGGCAAAATCTCAATGAGGAAATGCAATATGCAACTCCAAGTTGAAATGATCATTGCTATTGCTACGTTGATTACCGCTGTTTCTGGATGCTTGGACAAGATTGCCCGTATTCTGCGAGAGTATAGGCTTTTAAAATCCAAGAAATATGATTAATTAAAACCTTAAGTGGCTTCATTAGTATGGAGCCACTTTTTTGTTTACTATACGTAAGTAATAATAAACTTATTTATGTTGGTGTATATATTTTATATGTAGAGTTTTTTCAAAATACAGATGGTCCCCCCTCAGAGCCCATCTAATTAATTCTTACATCGCCATAGCCAGCGGCAATTCTCCAGCCTTCATGGATTTCGCCATCTTGATGGTCTGGGAGATCTGTTTCTGTACTTCTCCAAGTCCGCGAGACTGGTGCAGATCATTGAAGTCTGACAGGCCTTGCGACTTTTCGGCCTCGCTGAATTTGGGTGTTACCAACAAACCACCGACGGTTTTGGCTGCAGCCTCGGCCTTTTCTACCCCGACATTGTTTTTGAGGTGATGGTCGTTGTCGCTGACCAGCACGATGGTGCTTTTGGGGTATTTGGTTTTCAGGGCCATGGCGACCGGTTCTAGGTTGGAAGCGTCGAACGCTGCGACAGTGGGCATATTGCTTGCCATGTGTGCGCTGGCTGCTGTGGCGTAGCCTTCTGCAACAAGGATCGGACCGCCTTTGGCGATCTTTTCGCCGGGGTCGATGGTGTGGAACATGCCTGCTTTCAAGCCGCCTTTTTCAAAGAGCTTGCCGTCCGGGGTGATGGTTTGCAGGGTGTGGATATGGCCTTCAACGTCACGGCCCGGCACGAGCAGATCACCGTGCTCGTTGACCTTTACCGCGTAGTTGGGGACTCCCTTCTTGCTCAAGTATGCCTGTTGTTTGGTGGCCCATTGGGCGTTGGTCCACTTGGCGTAGGAACGTTTTGAGGCTTTTTCACGCTGTTCGGCAATGGCCTTTTCGCGTTCCAGCTTTTTCTGGGCAGCCTGTGCTTTGAGCTGGGCTTTCTGCTCTTCGGTCAGCTTGGTGCCTTCAGCCTTCCAATTCATTTTCAGGCCGGTTTTGTGATTCTGGATGAATCCGGCGGGATGGCCGTCAAGGAAGCCCTTGTATGCGCCGTCCTTTGAATTGGGTTTGCCGTCTATGACCGGTACACGGTGCAGAGTTCCGTCCATGATCGGCATCTGGCCCTGAAGATCAAGCCCGGCCTCTTGTATGGCCTTGGCGAATTCCTGAACTGCGTTTGTTTCCGGCGCAATGATCCTTTCCTTCGGCAGCCACTCAGCCAGCGGGCCGAGATCGGTTCCGGTGGGCGCAAACCAGAGCTTAGCTGATTTATCCCAGCGTGCTCCGTGCTTTTTGGCCAGCCACTTCTGTTTATACGGCACGTTCAGATAGGTCTTTTCCGTTGCAATATTCTTCACGGTGTTCTTGTTCTGTTGTTCAGGTTTGGTGGCAGGATCTTGAGCCTGTGCATTGGGCATCCAGCGGGCGAGCTGGTCAAGGTCAGTGCCTTCAGGAGCGAACCACATTTTCTTGTCCTTATCCCATTTGGCCCCAAGTTTTTTGGCTTCATTTTTTTCGGAGAACGGCACTTTGAGATAAGTCCTCCCCTTTGCCGGGAGTCCGTACATTGATTCCCGCTGCTCAAGCTTGGCCTTGTCCGATGTGGAGATGGATATGCCTTCTTCTTTTGTTTTTTGCTGACTGCGGTCCTTTTCGAAATCCAGCGTGTAATCCTTGATTTTTTCCGCGCTCTGGCAGGCCCGGATAATTTCAAAAGGGTCTTCCTCAAGCACTTTGACCCAGTTATCAACGTAGCTGAGATGCTGGCCGGGATCGTGGCTGAGGCCGAGTTCCGCGCTAATCATCCAGCTTGCGATCTCGGCACGTAGTTCTTCTTTGGCATAAATCTCGGAACCGAACGGCCCGAATTCCCGATCAAGGCGCGATTCATGTCCAGTCCAGTGTCCCAGCTCATGCAGGGCTGTGCTGTAATACTGATCAGAGTTGCCAAAGGCCGCATGCGGCGGCAGGTGAATCTCATCCGAGGACGGCCTGTAAAATGCCTTGTTGCGCTGGTCGTGGGTGATGCTGGCCCCGGAGTTCTGGAGAATGACTTCAGCCCGGTCGTCGGGGTTCCATGTGATCTCCCGGCCATCCCATTCCGGGATTCCGTCAATCTGGCTGGCGTGGAAGACATTGGAGAAGCGGATAATCGGCTTTGAAAGCATGACTGTCTGCGTTTGGGCGTTGCCGTCCTCATCCAGAATGTTCTTGTCGTTATCGTCTTTGAGCGCAATCTGGCGGGACATCTGCCAGAAAACAATAGATCGGGATTTTGAACCCTTGCGGACCTGCCAGCCTTTGGATTCCGCCTGCCGATAGGTCAGGAATCTGGGATCATTCAGATCATCCAAACCGAGCATGAGCTGGTTGATTCCACGATACACAGTGCCGGAAACCGGATTGAAGGCGGGCTGATATTCACCGGGTTTCCAAGGCTTGATCCACGGGGCTGTGCCGTCCTTCAACTTCTCGATGATTTCTTCAGCAAACCGCTGATAGTAGGGTGTTTTTTCTTTTGCCATGTCTATTCCTCCTCAAAAGGATCAAAAGAAGCATCTTCCGCATCCTCAAGGCTGAGCGCGGTTTCCTCAAAAGCCCCCATGTGGTCGGCCAGCTCCTGATCCACTTCCATGGCCGCACCGGGGTTTTCGCTCAGTTCCCGGTCAATCTGCCGGGCCTGTGCGTCCATGTGTTTTTTAATTTCATTGTTTGTGTGCATTTTTTCTCCTTGGTTTATTTTTCAAGTTTTGGTTTTCCCTTCTCGTCAAAGCAGCGGAATTTGCAATCCGAGAAGCCGCTGCATCCCCACCAGAACAGCCCTTTGCGCTTGGCCGGTCTGCGGATCAGGCCCTTACCGCATTCCGGGCAGATGTGTTCCGTGGACGGTTCCAGCTTCTGCGCAGGTTTGGACGTGAGATCCGGCTGGCCGGATTTATCAGGGAAGGTCGCTTTGCAGTCGGGATAATTTGAGCAGCCCCAGAATTTTGTTTTGCCTTTGCGGGACCGCAGAATTCCGGTTTTGCATTTGGGGCATTGCACCCCTTGAACCCTGATATTTAGCCCTTCGCGCTTAACGCGTTCAATTTCCTGAGCAACCGAACTCTCCACTTCCTCAATGAACTTGAGATGGTTTAGTTCTCCGGCTTCAATCTGCTTTTGCTTCTCATGCCAGAGCGCGGTCATGTCTGGCTTCACAGCGAATTCCGGCAGGGCATTGTGGAAATTGCGGCCCAGCTCGGTGCTGACGACCTTCTTGCCGTCCTCGCCCAGAAAGCCGCGCCTGAAGAGGGTGTCGATATGAGCGTCACGGGTGGCCGGAGTTCCGATCCCGCCAGCTTCGTCCTGTTTGTCGCTGTCTTTGTCCAAGAGCAGTTTTTTGATTTCCGGGTCGGTCACGTATTTGGCGACTGAGGTCAGGTCTTTGAGCAGAGTTTTCATGGTGTAGCGTGCGGGAGGCTTGGTGAAAGCCTGCACGAATTCGGCGGAGTTCACTGGGCCGGAACCACCCTGCTGAAGCCGGTACAAATCCCGTTGACGTTCAGCTTTTTCGTATTCCTTGCGGGCCAGCTCATCCAGCATCCTCCAGCCCGGTGAGCTGTTGACCCTGCCTTCAGCCCTGAAAGTGTGACCGGCAATTTCCAGTTCAACCTTGGTGCTTACAAACTCCGCCGGGGGATAGAACTGGGCGATGTAAAGCTTGGCGATCAGTTCATAAATTCGCCGTTCATCCTGCGTGAGCTTTTCCAGCTCCGGCACATTCATGGTCGGAATTATGGCATGGTGCGCGGTGACTTTCTTGGAGTTGAAAGCCTTTGATTTGAGCTTGGGGGTGGCGTATTCAGCCATGTCTCCGAAGGCCGGAGTCAGGGAAAACAAGAGTTCCGCAGCCTCGGCGTGTCGCTCGTCGTTGAGGTAACGGCAGTCACTGCGGTTGTAGGTGATGGCTTTGTGCTGATCGCGCAGTCGCTGGGTGATTTCCAAGACTTTTTTGGGCTTGAAATTCCAGAGCCCGGCGGCATCGGCCTGCAAAGCCAGCAGGTTATACGGCAGTGGAGGATCGTTTTTACGCTCGGTGGTCTGCACGGAAAGGACTGTTGCTGATTTGTCTTGAATATCGCCCACAATCTTGCTGGCAAATTCAGCATCAATGATCCGTCCTTTATCGTCCACGGGTGCTTCCGCTGCTGGAATAAATTCCGCTTCTACAACCTGATCCGCCAGAGCGATCCGGGCTTTGACAACGTGGTAAGCCTGCTTTTCGTGGCCTTCATGGACGCGGTCACGCGCAACCACCAGTCCCAGAATTGGAGTCTGGACCCGGCCCACAGAAAGAACACCCTGATAGCCCTTTTTCTGGGCCATGGTGGAATAGCAGCGGGTCAGGTTATAGCCGACACGCTGGTCGCAGACCGCACGGGCCAGCGCGGACATGGACAGCCCGTGAAATCTGTTGTTGTCCTCCATGACTTTCAGGGCCTTCAGAATTGCCGGGCCGTTGTTGTCGTTGATCAGGAGTCGTTTGGTCGGCTTGCCGGTTAATCCGGCAAACTCGATGACTTCATCAACCAGCCGTTGACCTTCCGGGTCCGGGTCGCCAGCGTTGATCAGCTCGTCAGCCTGATGGGCCATTTCGATGATTTTTTTCAGATGGGCGGCGTGCTTTTGCTCCGGGACATAGCTGACCGGCCATTTCATGGGCAGGGTTTTAAGATCCCAGAGCTTGTAACGCTCATCGTGTTCTTCTGGATCAGTGAGCCGCAACAAATGACCCCAGAGCCATGTGATGCTGTCGCCGTTGACATGGAAAGCCGCTCCGGTCGGTCTGGCAGGACCGCCGAGGGCTTGAGATATGGCTTCCGCCACATCCCGTTTTTCCG
>NZ_VOIQ01000020.1 GCF_010470675.1 Desulfovibrio sp. JC010 | reverse complement strand
TCAGCCGCCGCTGTCAATCATTAATTTTCATGTTCTCTCAAAATAATTTTTCAATGATCCCGGCACTTTACTTTCGCTCAGTGCGGAGTCGGAAACTATACAAACCGACTCGTGAAGTCAACCGTTTTGTGCCCGGTTTAGGCAAAAATCTGCAGGAGAGCAGATTTTGAAGTTGCCTGCTAAGGCAACACCCCGAAGGGGCGAGCCCCATGGACGGGGCGAGTCAAAAAAAAATTCTCGCCGCGCTCGTGGCTCTCAGCCGTTGCTGCGTCGAGAAGAGTGGTTCTATGGAAAAGCAGTGCTTCCGTCAACAGGTTTTTGAATTATTGTGGATATCTCTTCTTATTAATAGAGAGTCCAGAGAGGCTTAGCCTTTCTGGTCCCGCTGAAAGCGCCCTCGGAGAGCCGCCGGAGGCATAAAAAAAGGCCGTCCCGAAGGACGGCCTTTTAACTTCATATAGAACAGATCCTAGTGAGCTGCTTTAGCTGCACCGCCCTTGGGGTGACAACCAGCGCAGGATACGGGACCCTTGTCTTCTTTTACGTGACAATCAGTGCACTGCTTATGGTAAGCATTGCGCAGATCGGTTTTACCAGCTTCGGCTTTAACTGCATGGCAGTCAGCACACTTCTGGTCTTCGGAGGACTCGTCTTCAACGAGCTTTCCGTCTTCCCAGACATGGTGACAGGTTGCGCAGTCATCGATACCGGCAGCTTCATTGTGTGCGTCATGCGCGAACACAGCAGCAGGTCTTTCGTGCTTAGGGAAAGCCGGGTCCAGCAGGGAAGTGATATCTTCCTGGCAGAACGCGGGAACCATGTAGAGCAAGACACAGGCGGCAATGACCGCAATAGAGAATACTCTTTTAATCATTGTAATCTTCCTCCTACTCTTCCGGCTTTTCCATAAGATCATAGATCAGATCGCCGAAAAACTTAATGTCCATACCCAGCTCATAGTAATGAACGAGGTCTTCAAGTCCGCCGTGGCAGTTATGGCAGGGTGCGAGAATGGTATTCACGCCGGTTGCCTTGAGCTGCTCAGCCTTGATCTTGTTACCTTTCATACGGACGTTCTTGAACGGAGGACCGCAGTTGATGACACCGCCGCCTGCTGCACAGCAGTAGTTGTGCTCAAGGTTGGGGGTCATTTCAACAACGTTTTCACACAGAGCGTGTGCCAGCTTACGGGACTGTTCCATCAGGCCGCGACCACGGATGATGTTACAGGGGTCATGCACGGTGATAGGCTCTTTGAACTTCTCACGCAGCTTGATTTTGCCCGCTTCGAAGAGCTCCCAGAAGAACTCAACGGAGTGCACAACTTCGATGGGATACATTTCCCATGCATCCCAGCGGTTACCCTGATCATAGATAGAGCGGAATGCGTGACCGCACTCACCCATTACGATGCGCTTGACCTTGAGGTCGAGAGCGGATTCGAAATGGCGTTTCTTAAGACGACCCATCATTTCAAAGTCACCGGTGAACATGCACATGTCGGAGTTATCCCAGCCCGGTTCGGTGGGCATGGTGAAGTCTACACCGGCTTCGTTGAAGATATATGCAGCCTGATAGATGAGCTGGGTACGGAACTTGGGTTCCGGCGCGATAACTGAATAGTAGATATCAGCACCTTCTTTATCCAGCGGAATGCGCAGATTGGGCATTTCATCACGGGCTTCATCTTCCTGCCACTGCAGGGTATCCGGCCATTCATCATCCTTAAGCCACATCTGGTTCATGGTGGCGGAATGTGAATGTGCGGTATCCTGAATGTACTGCGGGGTTACGCCGAGCTTGTGGCACATGCGGCGCACCATGCTCATGATGTAACCGGTATCGATACCGAGCGGGCAGAAATGTACGCAACGGCGGCAGAGGTTACACTCAGTGTAAGCAACCTGAGCCATTTCGTAGACTTCATCAGCAGTAAGCTTGTAATTCTTGCGCAGAATCTTGCCCAGAGTCTGGTGAACTTTACCAGCGGGAGAATAGCTGGGGTCACCTTCGTGGGACATATAGTAATGGCAGGCTTCGGAGCACATGCCGCAACGCATGCAAGTCTCAGCATAAAGCTTGAGCTTGGCGCCGGCTTCTCCTTCAATAACCTGCTTGAGAGTATTTTCGATACGCTCCGGAGTCAGGCGGGAAACACCCCGCTCGAGTCCTACGTCTTCGATTTTCCTGTCGAATGTCATTTTTCAGTACTCCTTGCGGGAATTGGTTACCAGTCCTTGCAGTTACGGACACCGCCGAACTCGGAACCCATGTAGGCTCTGGTGAACAGGCCGAACACTGCGTGGCTCAAACGGGTGAAAGGAATGCTGATCAGCATGATTTCACCACAGAGGATATGCAGAATGAGCATAACCTTGGCATCGCCGATTTCGTGGTAGGACAGAACACCGGTCAGGAAAACGAGACTGGGAATAGCCAGTGCGATCCAGTCCTTGGCGGTGGTCAGGAATGCAACGTCTTTCTGCAGAAAACGGCGTGCGCCGAAATATACGCAGCAGACAACTACCAGAATGGACATGATGTCAGCAATGGTATCCGGAAGAGTCGGCCAGCTGATGCCGAAGAACTGATCCCAGAGAACCACGTGTCCCAGCAGGAAGATGGGAACAATGACAAGACAGATGTGGAAAATGAAGGTCATCATCGCAGTCCAGGGATTGCGCTGCCAACCGAGGGTTCCACCGGGGTTCATCCATGCCATGATGGAGCGGAAGCCCCACTTGAAGCTCATGAAGTGCAAAGACGATGCGTCTTTTGCCTTGGCGAGCTGGTACATGGAAACCAGTCTATAAGCGGAACCGAGAACAAAAACACCCCAGGCGAACCATGCCAGAGGACCGACAACGAATGCATAAACACTATTCATGTGTAATTCCTCCGGTTTTAGAATTCGCTTACTTCGGCAACGATGCGTACAAATTTGCCGCCGTCTATTGCACGAATGAGGACTTTGGAACTGTCAGGGCTGAAAATAGGCTCCCAGCACTGATCAAAATCCTGACCATAAGGCTTGCCGTCGAGAACAACGGTGTAACGGCCGTTCTTTTCAACCTTGGCAGCAACTTTGCTGCTGTCGGGGCTGAATACGGGCTTCCAAGCCATCTGGAATTTACCGGGCCATACTTTACCGTCACACAGGACAGTATAGTCGTAGCCGTCTTTACCGAGTGCAGCCGCACGGTCACCGTCGGGGCTGACAGCCAGATCGATAACAACAGGAGCGGTGATGGACCAGGGCTTGCCGTCAACAGCAACAGTGAAGCTGCCGAATACGGGGGCCACGATAGCGTAAAGCTTGGAACCGTCAGCACTGAACTGCTGGTGCCAGCAGTTGGCCATGTCGTTTTTCCAGATCAGTTCGCCGTCCTGAGCCATACCCCATTTTCCACCCAGACGAACAGGAGCTACAAGAGCACCGGTCGCAGGGTTGAAGCTGGGAGCCCAGACACACTGGAATTCGCGCTGCCAGATCTTGCCATCGACTGCGATGGTGTAATCATAGAGGGTCTTTCTTACCTGACAGGCAACTTTTTCACACTTGGCGTCAAACACCGGAGTGTAACAGTTCATGAAAACGCCATCCCATGCATTGCCGTTAACGGCTACTGAGTAGATACCTTTCTGGAAGGTCTCAATGTCAGCCTGAGGCATGGACTTCACCTGAACAACTGCTGCAGTGGATTTACCATCTGCACCTACGGTGAAATTATTTGCGTTTTCAAAAAAGTTTTCCCAGAGCACACCGTCAACACCCATGCCGTATTCCATGTCCTGCTGCACAGCGCAGACGATGGTGCCTTCGGGGCCGAAAGTTGTTTTCCAGATATAGCCGTAATTTTCCGGCCAGTGCTTACCGTCAACAGCCAGAGTCCACTCGCCCATCTGCTGGGCTACGCCAGTGAACCTGCCGTCGGGTGCGAATTTGGGGTAGAAAATCCTGTCGTATGCTTCTTCCCAAATTTCACCGTTGACGCAAGCAGTGAATTCCAATTCGCCTTTATGAACAACAGCACCGACTTTTTCACCGTCGGGGCTGGCATGGAATTCTTCCACCCACTCAAATTTATCAGACCAGGATCCAGTGTCCTGGACCTCTCGCCTACCGGGATTCCAATCCCACGTGGACGCATCAGGCATCTCACGCCTCCTCATTCCGAAGATCCGGTCTATCCGCCAATATACCGCATCAACTCGGTTTTCCGGGTGCTAAGCACCCCAGTTTTCTAACCAACAAAATAGTCCCGTCTTTGGTCGAAACAAACCTCGTCACACCAAGGCCGGAGACCCGTCCGACCTTATAACTGCAAGTTAATTGGCACATTTTGCTAAGTAGGACAATAGCATCCGGGGGGTTTGGGCGAGGATTTTTGTGAAAATAAAAAGGGTGGCAGCCTGAAAAACAGGCTGCCACCCTTTAAATAAACTCTTTTATATCAGACTGATAGATATTTGCTGTTTTACAAAAAACATCCTCACTTGATACATATTCAAAAGTTAACGATTTTTTTATTCCTACTCTAACAGTAGGACATATTACCTACCCATACGAGAGGTTATCACAGGTCCAATTCTTCATAAATATAATCGTAATCCAGCTCGGAATTCACCAGCCCTGCCCCGTGATTAATTTTAATCATATCCCGCAGCTTATAGCTTTCCTGAATGGCTTCCATTTTCTTGGCCACGGCATAGGTGTCGTCACGCACAACAATGACAGGGATTTCCAATACTTCGGAACGGGTCAGGATAATATCATTGGGATAAAGATTACCGGTCAGGATTAAGCAGGGGCAGTTACCCTCAAGAGCAACCAGCTGCACATCCGCCCTGTCGCCGCCGACAATGACTGCGGAATTCTTATGCCGCCTGAAGTGGGTGATAAAGTTTTCCACCTGCATGGTCCCGATGAGGAAGTTTTCCACCACCCGGTCAGCCTTGGCATGGGCTGAAATAATCTTACCGAAAAGACGCTCCGCAAGGTCGTTGACCTTAATGGCACCCATGAGCGGATCGCGGGGAATAACTCCCAGCACCTTTACCCCCCTCTTTTCAAGGAAGGGAACAATCAGGGAGGTGAGTTCGTCCATGTAATGCTCGGGCACGTCGTTAAAAACAACACCGAGAAAATCATCGCCCAGCTCTTTCTGAACCCGGAGCACGTAATCGTAATGCAGTTCACTGCTGTAGCGATCCACCAGAATGGTCTTGGCACCCAGCGCGCGGGAAACATCCGGCCCACTCACTCCGCAGTAAGTACCGGAGCTGAGATAACTGCCGGAGCCGCCGATGATCATCACATCCTTATCTGCACTGAGCTCCTGATAGGATTCAACAATGGAGGGCATGAGATCGCCCATATCTTCGGAAAAGGCTTTAATGGTGAAGTCGCGGGTGACCAGCACCGGGGTAACTTTTCCTGGGTCCTGCTCAAGATCCAGTACCTGCTGGATGAATGCCGCGTCCGCATCTCCGGGTTTATCGCCGTCCATATGCGGAACAGCACCTACAGGCTTCATGTAGCCCACATTGAAACCGCTGTTGCGGAACTTAAGCCCCAGGGACATGGCCAGAAGGTTCTTGCCGGAATATCCGGTGGTGGAACCTATATATATACCTACCATTTATGCCTCCTTGGAAATATCGACAACTGTCATCCGGGCATCGGCCACAAGAGCCTCTTCCGAATTGACAAGCACAGGATTGAATTCAGCTTCGTAAATTTCAGGAAAGTCGCTCGCAAGACATGACATCCTGATCAAAACATCAGTAATCGCCTCAAAGTCAACGGGCTCGCCCCCCTTGACTCCTTTCAACAACATGTAGGAACGGATTTCCCGAACCATATCCCCGGCATCCTCAACAGAAAGAGGAGCCAGCCGGAATGAAATATCCTTTAAAATCTCAACATAAACTCCGCCCAGACCGAACATGAGCAACGGGCCGAACTGCTTGTCCCGACGAAAACCCACAATAACCTCGCGGGACTCAGGCGTTGCCATCTGCTGCACCAGACACCCGGCAACATAAGCATCCGGGCGCAACCGCTGGGTCCGGGCGGTGATATCCCAGAAAGCCGCCCGCACTTCTTCTGCGGAATTGAGTCCCAGCCGGACCCCTTCCACATCAGACTTATGCGAAACTTCCGGGGAAGCAATCTTGAGCACCACCGGATAGCCCAGCTGTTCGGCAATTTCCACAGCCTCATCGCCGGAACGGGCAAGGTCGGCTTCAGGAGTGGGCAGACCGTAGGCAGTGACAATGTCACGGGCCTGAAATTCCACCAATTCCGAACGTCCGGATCGCAGGGCATTGTCCACAACTTTTCGTGCCGCTTCCAGATCATGCTCCGGGGTCACGAAAGTGCGCGGGGGACGCCCCTTCCAGACAGCATATTTGTGCATGCAGTCCATGGCCCGGACCGCCTGCTTGGGAAAGTCATATACCGGAATCCCGGCTTCTGCAAAAATATCGCGTGCCGGCCCGCTGTTGCGACGGCCCATCAGGCAGCAGAAAACAGGCTTGCTGATTTCGGCCATGCCTTCAACCACGGCATTGGCAACTTCCGTCAGGTCGAGATTGACCGTGGGAGCGATGATCACCAGCAGGCTGTTCACCGCCGGATCATGCCCCACCACACGCACCGCACGCCCGTACTTTTCGGCATCAGCGTCGCCCAGCAGGTCCACCGGGTTGTAAAGTGAAGCATACCCCGGGAGCATCCGCTGCAGTTCGCCGATTGTTTCAGGTGAAAATGTCGGCATGCGCATGACCGATTCCCCGCAGGCATCGGCGGCAAGAATACCGGGGCCGCCCGCGTTGGTCACAATACCGAGATTCGGTCCCTGCGGCAGTTCCTGCACGGAAAAAGCTTTGGCCAGATTGAAAAGTTCATCCAGCTTCTCCACCCGGATAACACCGGACTGACGGAAAGCGGCATCACAGGCCTGATCAGACCCGGCCATGGCTCCGGTATGAGAAGAAGCGGCCCTTGCTCCGGCAGCAGTAGTTCCGGCCTTCATCATCAGCACCGGTTTTTTCATGGCAACTTTTGTGGCCTGCTCCATGAACTCGTTTCCGTCTTCGATATTCTCAACATAGCCGAGAATTACCTTTGTCTCCGGGTCATCACCCAGATATTCCAGCATGGAGGCTTCGTTGATAACGGCCTTGTTGCCGAGACTGACGAACTTGGAAAAACCGATCTTCGTGCCCAATGCCCAGTCCAGCACGGCAACACATAATGCCCCGGACTGCGAAAAGAAGCCCATGGATCCGGGATAAGGGTTCCCGGTGGCAAAAGAAGCATTAACCCCGCCCCGGGAATTGATCACTCCAAGGCAGTTCGGACCGAGCAGATTTACATTATTTTTCTTTGCCAGCTGCGCAAGCTCTGTTTCCAGCAGCCAACCATCGTGGTCCACTTCTTTAAAACCTGCGCTGATCACAACAACAGAACCGACTCCCAGCTCCAGCAGTTCCCGGAAAGCCCCGAGAACACTGTCGCGGGGAACAGCAATAACGGCCAGATCAAGGGGACGGCCGATTTCTGAAATTTTCTTACAGACCTCAAGACCGCAAATATTCCCGCCCCGGGGATTAACCGGATACAGACTGCCATTATACCCGGCATTAAGCAGGTTGGACAGAACGGTGTTCCCTATTTTTCCGGAAACAGATGAAGCGCCTACAACGGCGATTGATGACGGAGTGAACAGACTATCCAAACTCTCTCCCGAATATTCCCCTGACATGAAATTGGGGACTCGTTATTTTGAAACCAAAACAAATTGTTAAATAAACGTAACATATAAAGATGCTGCAGGCAGGCTTTTTTCTGTTATCAGCCTAACAACTTTTAAACATAGTCCGAGCAGGGCAAGGATGGCAAGTATCTAAAACGCTCGGTAAAATTATATTATTTTATTACTGAGTATCCGCAAACAGAGCGAGAGGTCAAACTATTCTATCTATAAACTCTTCATTTATATGATAATTTTTCTCAAGCAAGCCAACAAGCCCAATATTCCCCATAACAAGCTGAGATATTGCGTTTTTATAATATTTAATGATAAGCGTATCAGAAGGTCGGGAATATAAATTAATATAATGCATTTTATAATTAGCCAAAATGCTGTCATTTTGAGGTGGGTCAGCTATGAATGCTATTGATGACTCAAAATTAATTGAAGAAAGTTTTTGTTCCATTACCGGGGACATCTTCAAAATACTTCCCAAAAGTAAGCTTCCATTCTGCCTGTACAGGATGAATTCGTCCAATGGAAGGTTTACCCCCATTACCATTCCGGGGAAAGCCATTGTTTCCGCTGACAAGCAGACCATTGCCACAGATTGCAACCGGGGGCTGATCTTCATAAAGTTCACTGATATCAACCAGTGCAGACCTTATTTTTTGCCCCACCTGCCTACTGTCATAAGCGATATTTCCCACTCTATTCCTGAAAATGAACTGGCTGCACTGCTGCTTGAGGGACTGAAAGGAAGTGCGGAAAAAATATATACCGATTCAATAAAACTACATTTCAAAGACTTCCGGACCACCCTTATCTCAGTAGGCGAACTCCTGCACGAAAAGCCGGAACTGCTCTGGATGATGATCCCGTTGCTTGATTCCCAGCATTCACTGGTTAACAAAGCCCTTTCCAACGGCATTATCGGAGCGGCAGTACTGCTGCATGCCCGCGAGATGAAACCTGATGTCAAAATTTTCGTTGATGCGCTTTTCGCACTTTTTCTCTGTGACATAGGACTCTGCAACCTCCCGGAATTCGTGCTCGGCAAAGAATTCTGCCTCTCGCTGGATGAGCAGAAACGTATCCGCCAGCATCCCATCGGGTCAGTTGAAGTGCTGAGCATGACCGGCAGCTTAAACAAAACTTCCCTGCGGGCGATACTTGAACACCATGAAAGAATGGACGGCTCCGGTTATCCCAGAGGCGTAACAAACGAGAATCTTTCATGGCTGGGCAAACTCTGCGGAGCGGTTGATTCATACGTAGCCATGACCATGGGCCGACCGGGCAAAAAAAGCATGGACACGGTCAAGGCCCTGAAAATACTCTACAGCGAATCCACGCAATATGACCCGAACATAATTTACGCGCTGGAAAAAGTGACCTACCGCGAAGAATAAAATTAAATCCCGCTCAGACTCGTCTAAGCGGGATTTATAACTAATAGTCTTCAGGCTTGTGTTCACATTTGGTGACCGGCACATGTTCGGTAATTCCGTCTGCATGCAGGTTTTCATCTGAGAGGCGGAATATCCTGCGCACAAGCAACCGTATATCCTCAAATATAAGGTAAAAGGCCGGAACCAGCAGCAAAGTGATACCGGTAGCGAAGAGGATGCCGAACCCAAGGGAAACCGCCATGGGAATCAGGAACTTGGCCTGCCGGGATGTCTCAAGGATCATGGGTGCCAGCCCGCCGAAAGTAGTCAGGGTGGTCAGCAGAATAGGCCTGAAACGGGCCGTCCCCGCCTCCAGCACCGCATCGTAGGCGCAATGTCCCTTGCGCCGCTGGATGTTCACGTAATCAATGAAAACCAGCGAATCGTTGACCACAACCCCGGAGAGAGCCACAATTCCGAACAGGCTCATCAGACTCAGGCTGTAGCCCAGCAGGGCATGCCCGATAACCGCCCCCACAATGCCGAAGGGAATGCAGAGCATGACAATCAACGGCTGGAAGTAGCTGCGGAACGGAATCGCCAGTAATGCATAAATGCACATCATAGCCATGAGCAGCCCGGAAATAAGAGCTTCAGTACTTTCATTCATATCCGCCTGCTTACCCTCAAGGGAATAGCCCAGTCCGGGATAATCAGCCTTGAGCTGCGGCATCACGTTAGCCACCACATCGGAGACAATTTGCGAAGTCTCCTTACGCGGTTTTACATCCGCCTCAACAGAAATCACCCTGCGCCCGTTACGACGGTCAATGGAGGTATAAGCCCTGCCATCCTTGATTTTCACAACTTCACGCAGGGGCACATCAATTCCGTCCGGGGTGCGGATCATCAGCTCTTCAAAATCATATTTGGATGCCCGCTCCGCTTCGGGAAGCCGGACCATAACCTTGATTTCATTGCGCCCGCGCTGCTGACGCAGGACCTCGGCCCCGTAGTAAGAAGCGCGGATCTGGTTGGCTACATTTCGGGAAGTCAGTCCGAGGCTGCGTCCCGCAGGCAGGAGTTCAAAGTCCAGCTGTCTTTTACCCGGTGAATAGCCGGAATCAATATCCTTAACCTTGGGATACGCACTCAGGGCCTCGGCAAGATCTGCGGAAGCTTTTTTCAGAACTTCAATATCACTGTGGCTGAGTTCGATTTCAAGGGAGCTGCCCGAACCGGGACCGCCGCGGTCGGATTCAAACAAAACCGAATCGGCACCGGCAAGAGGGCCGAGTTCCCGACGCCACTGCTGTACAAATTCATCAGTATGGATCGGTCTTACATCGGAATCAGTCAAGAAGACCTGTACCTTGAAAACATGACTGCCGCTGGTGGAGCGTCTGCCTGAACCACCGATCTTGGCATAAATCCCTTCCACCAGTTGATCCCCGCCGTTTTCAGCAGCGACTCTCTCAGCGGCGGATACAGCTTTGGCCATAACCTGCTGGGTCACCTCTTTGGCTGTGCCGTAGGGAAGATCCACAGTCAGATAGGCGTAGTTGGATTCGATTTTAGGGAACATGGTAAAACCGAGCCGCCCACTCTGAATATAAGCAAATGAAAGGATCAGACAGGCAGCACCGAGAGCGACGGTAAGATAGCGCAGGGTAACTGCCCGATCCAGAAACGGCCTATAGGTCTTATGTACAAAACGAAGCAGTCCGTGAGAGATTCTCTGCTGGTAATGCAGGATGAATCCCATAATCTTTCCGGGTTCCCGTTCGCTGCCGTGCCCAAGGTGGGCGGGCAGCACAAACAGGGATTCCACCAGAGAGATAAAGAAGACACTACAGACCACCATGGGAATGACCTTAAAAATCTTGCCCATCACACCGGGTACGAAAAACATGGGCATAAAGGCAACAATATTGGTCAACACACTGAAAGTTACCGGCATGGCAATGCGTTTTGCACCTTCACAGGCCGCATCAATCCAGCTCATGCCCTGCTGACGCATGGTGTAGACATTTTCCCCGACCACGATGGCGTCATCCACCACAATACCGAGCGAGATGATGAAAGCGAACATGGAGATCATATTTATACTCGCACCGGCCGGAGCGAGTATCAGCATACCGCCCAAAAAGGAGATGGGAATCCCCATGGCCACCCAGAAAGCCAGCCTCGGTTCAAGGAACAGAGCCAGAAAAATAAAGACCAGTCCCAGCCCCATATAGGCGTTACGCAGCAGGAGATCCATACGTTCACGATAGACATCGGACATATCGTTACGCACTGCCACATGCACCCCGTCGGGCAGGCTGCGGTTATATTTCTCCAGCTGCGCATGTACGGCTTCAGAAACACCGATCGGAGTCTGGTCACCGATGCGGTAAACATCGACCCGCACCGCAGGATTGCCGTCAAAAGTGGTTATGATGTCTTCATTCTGGAAATCTTCTTTTACCACCGCAATATCTTCCAGCAGCACCTGTGTGCCGTCATCCCCGGTAACAATGGGGACACGGGCAAATTCACGGGCATAATCCCGGCGTTCCTTAAAACGGACCAGAATCTCCCCGCCCTCGGTCTTGATGCCGCCGCCGGGAAGTTCCACGGAAGTTTTGGCAAGAGCATCAGCCACTTCAGTCAGGGTTAAGCCGTAAGCCCGGAGCTTGTCCTGCGGAATTTCAATGGAAATCTGCAACCCGCTGACCTCGGACAACTCAACCTGTGTGATACCCGGATCGCCGATCAATTCTTCCCGCAACTGCTCGGCGACCTTGCGCAGGGACAAAGGATCGGTAGCCCCGTAAACCATAAGTGAAAGTACACTTCGTTTACGTGACGACACACTGATTATAGGGTCCTCTGCTTCCTCAGGAAAAGAGGTTATCCGGTCCACTTCACTTTTAATGTCGTCGTTGAGTTTTTGCAGGTCGTAACCTTCAATAGCTTCCGCGACAACGGTTCCCCCGCCTTCCGCTGCGGTACAGGCAACTTCCTTGACCCCGTCAAGACCGATAATCGCCTCCTCCACAGCCAGAACAATACCCTGCTCCACTTCTTCAGGGCTGGCCCCGCTGTAGGTCACGGATACGGTCACCGAATCCATAGTGAACTCAGGGAACACTTCCTGCTTGATGTTGAAGCCCATAACCAGCCCGCCGACCAGCAGAACAATCATCAGCAGGTTGGAGGCAACAGGGTTCCCGGCCATCCATGAAATAGGCCCTTTATTCTTATTCTGCTCAGCCATTGCTGTTCACCTTTTCACCTTTACCGCCTTGGCCCTTGCCGCCTTTAACTTTCTGCTTGGTAAAACCGGAACCGTTCTCACGCAGCTTCATATTCGGCAGGGGAGCTGAAATATCCGTAACAACCAGTTTCTCACCGGAAACAACGCCCTCATCCAGATAGATATAATCCTGATCACGCCATACCGGATCAACGCTTCTGATTTCCAGCAGACCGCCCTCTTTCATCACCCAGATTGTATTGTTGTCGCGAAAAGCTGTACGCGGAATAGCCACAACCTCTTCCAGACTGCCGGAATCGATGGAAACATTAACATAACTGCCCAGCAGCAGCGGACGCACTTCACCGCCCTTGAGATTCAGGGGATCTTTAACTGAAACAATTATCCGGGCCATGCGTCCTTTGGATTCAAGTGAAGGCAGAAGACGAAGCACCTGTCCTTCCCGTTCCACGGCAGTCTTGCCGCTCCCCATTACCACACGGGCTTTGGAACCTTTGAAACCGTTTTCCGCAGAGGGAATTTCTATATTGCCCAGACGGTCCACGGGAACAGACACAACCACCCAGAATTCATCAGTTCCCACCAGCGAGGCAATGGTTTCACCGAGACTCAGGTGCGCACCGAGATCGGCACTCTTGCTGACTACCATGCAGGCAAAAGGGGCCTTTACACGGGTCCGTCCGAGATCGATGCGGGCCTGCTGGAGCTTGGCTTTGGATGAAGAAAGGTCGGCCTGCGCCTTTTGCAGATGCGGTTTACGCAGGGCCAGTTCCGCTTCCTGCATGGTACCGCCAGAAGACTTCTTGAGCAGCTTCCACTCACGCCCGGCAACCCGCTGCTGCCCGCTTTCAAGCTTGAGATTATATTCGGCCTCGGTAACCACAGCCTGCTGCTGTTTTACTGCAAGCTCGTAATCAACCGGATCAATGCGCAGAACTTCCTGCCCTTCTGCAAAATATCCACCGGGGATAAAAGCATCACTCACCGCAATAACCTTACCGGAAACCTGCGGTTCCAGATTAATCTCACGGGCCGCTTCAACTGTACCCATGACCGGGGTCCAGACCTGAAAATCTTTAACTTCCAGCACACTTACATTAACCAGAGGAGCAGAAACAACCGGTGCCTTTTTCTTGGCCACAGGTTTGCTGGCAATAATGGCCTTGGCTCCGAGCACTGCTAATGCGACAACCAGCAACGGAAGGAGACCTTTAAGGCCGACCTGCTTCATATAATAAAATATTCTCTTAGCCATATCTAAATTCCCTCCTGCGCAGGAACGGGTTGTTTTTCAAATTGTTTCGCTGCTTCAACAACAGCCTCGTCGTCAGCTTCCGGCTTCAGCTCGGCCCCGTCTTCAAGGGAATCGGTCCATGTGCCTCCAAGAGCGCGGTACAGGGAAACCCGGTAACTGAGCAGGTCAGCCTCATCCTGAGCAATATTGATTTCAAGGTCATGCACGCTAACCAGTGCACTGAGCACAGGCAGGTAATCTTCGAGTCCCTGCAGATAGCGGGACCCTGCTTCATCAAGGTTAAGCTTTGCGGCCTGCAACTGGTTCTTACGGGCGGCAATATATTCATGCTGCCACTTTTCCTGCACCAGTGAATCCTGCACTTCCTTGAATGCAGTGTAGACCGTGTCCTTGTAGTTCAGCAGCCGCTCATCAACCACGGCCCTTGTGCGCTCGACCTCGGCCTTACGCTTGTAGCCGTCAAAGATCGGCCCGGTGATAGATGAAGCAAGAGAGGTCATCCAGCCGGAAAAAATATTTGCAAGCTGGGCACTGGAAAACATGGCCTCGGCTGAAAGAGTCATGGAAGGCAGACGGTCAGCCCTTGCGGCACTTACGGCCCAGTCCGCGGATTGCAGGTTCAGTCCTGCGGCGCGTACATCCGGGCGCATGGAAAGAAGATCAAAGGGAATTCCCAGTCCCGGCAGAACGGGCAGATCAGGAAAATCAGCAGTAGCCACATCAATGGCTCCGGCGGGTTTACCCAGCAGATAGGCCAGTTCATGCAGCTTCAGCTGCTCCTGGGATTCCACCGGAGGAATAAGGGCCCTTGTGCGGGCTGTGGTTTCCCGCTGCTGAAAAACATCAAGGGCGGTAGCAAGGGAGTTGCGGAAACGGAGTTCGATAAGTTCGAGGTAGGTTTCGTTGGTTTCCAGCTGTTTCTGATAAATGGCCTTTTTCTTGCGCTGCAACTGGATTTCCAGCCAGCGTTTGACCACTTCGGAAGCCACGGTCATGGCTGCGGAATTTACATCCTCACGAGAAGAAAGATAATCAAGCTCACCGGAAGCGGAGTTGGCCTCGATTTTTCCCCAGAGGTCTATTTCATATGATGCGGCCAGCCCCAGCTTGTGGGAATCACTGTCAGTGGCTCCCTTGGAACCTTCGGTGCCGTCATTGCCGGAACGGGAATTGGTATAGGTCCCGGAACCGTCCAGTTTGGGGTAAAGGTCGGCCCGCGACTTCACTGCCGTGGCCCGCAGCTGACGCAGCTTGGCCCAGGCGATACGTACATCAAAGTTGGCCTGCAGGGCCTCTTGCACCAGTCTGTTAAGCTCTTCATTATGAAAGCTTTCCCACCATTTGCCCGGCTCACGCGGTTCACTGGAGTAAAGTTCATATTTCGGAGGCACACCCAGAGTCAGGGTACTGCGCTGATCCGGCCTGAACGGAGAGCATGCGGAAAGCCCGAACAGGGCCAGCATACAGATCGCGGTTAATTTCAACTTTGTTGAGGACATATTTTTATTCTCCATTGCTTTCCATTTTCCATTCTAATACCCAGAAAGGTGCAAAAGAGTATTTTGCTGATGCTAAAAGTTGTAAACAAATGTAAAAATCGATCATTTCCCCTTCCACCAAAGGGACTGGATAGGTAGGCTTGAAAAATGGAACAACAACACCCCGTACTCATAGTTGATGATGATGCAAAACTCAGGGAACTGCTTACCCAGTATCTTGAAGGATACGGTTACGAGGTCGACACTCTTCCTTCCGGTGAAGGACTGGTCGAAAAAGTAAAAGAGACTTCACCGGGAATCGTCATTCTCGACATCATGATGCCCGGCAAGGACGGCCTTGAAGTGCTGCGTGAACTGCGCCCGCATTCCAACGTCCCGGTAATCATGCTCACTGCCAAGGGCGAGGATACCGACCGCATTGTCGGTCTTGAACTGGGCGCGGATGACTATATTTCCAAGCCCTTTAATCCCCGCGAACTGCTGGCCCGCATCAAAGCGGTGCTGCGCCGGGCACAGGAACCGGGCCGACCTTCAGAGCAGAATTCCGGAAATCTTAAAGTCGCCGGGGTGATTCTGCATCTGGCCCACCAGAAGCTGGAAATAGAAGGCGAATCAGTGGAACTTTCCTCCACGGAATACAAGCTGCTCAAGTCCTTGATGGATAATCCCGGCCAGCCCATGACCCGCGATGACCTGATGACCTCGGTCTGGGGCAAGGATTTCAACGCCTTTGACCGCAGTATCGACGTACATATCAGCAAGCTGCGCGCGCTCTTCAAACCCTACCCGGACCATGAATCCCGCATCAAAACCGTCTGGGGAACCGGATACATGTTTGTGAGCGAATAATGAAAATCAGCCGTACCTATCTCAAAATTTTTATTTCCTTCATGCTCGTGCTGCTAGTCTCTGAACTGATCATCTACGGCCTGCTGCACATGTCATGGGACAAAAGCCCGCGCGTCCACCACATGGAACGTCAGATTTTAACGGTAAAAAATCTCGTGGAAATGCAACTGGGCGAAAATCACACTTCTCCGGAACAGGAAAGAAGGCTGATCACTCCCCTGCTGAAAAACCTCAGCCTCTCTCTGGAGGCATACATATGGATAACCGGTCCGTACGGCGAGATCGTGGCCTCTTCAGCCCCCAAAATTCCGGATATGACCGAATTCACATCCGGGGAAACCGCAAGATCACGAGAAGGTATTTACGTCTATAAAAAGCGGAATGACGGCATGAAAAGCGTATACGGACTGTACACTGGCAAGCTTCCGATGGGATATCCATTCACCTACCATTTGTACCATTCCTTTCCCAAATTTGATGAGGAAAGCTGGTTCCTGCGGGCGCAATTAATCCTGACCGTCATTGCCGCCATCTTTCTCATCCCGGTATCAAGACGGGTCATCCGCCCGCTCAAGGAACTTACCGCCTCGGCAGCCAAAATGGGAAAAGGAGACCTTAAACAGCGGGTGGAAATCAAGGGTAAGGATGAAGTTGCCGAGCTGGGCAAAGCCTTCAACAACATGGCCGAAGGCTTGGAAAAAATGGTCAAATCCAGCCGCGAACTGACCGCCAATGTTTCTCATGAACTACGCAGTCCGTTGGCAAGGATGCGTATCTCCCTTGAAATGCTCAAGGAACGCATTGCGGACGGCAACACTTCCGGCTGCGATAACTTTGTGAACGGCATGCAGGCGGAAATAACCCACATGGACGAACTCATCGGCAGGATCATTGAATTTTCAAAGCTGGATATGCATAAACCTCCAGCCATGAATGAAACCGCTGACATGAAAGAGCTGCTCACCGAACTGCTGGAGCAGTACAAACATATTGCCGAGCGCAACAACCTGAAAGTTGAAACCGAACTTGCGGACCTCAAGCTTGCCGACTGCAACCGCAACGGCATCCGCATCATCATGGATAATATCCTCGGTAACGGCTTCAAATATACTGATCCAGGCGGAACCGTCTCAGTACGGATGTATGAACATGAAAACGGGGTGCGCATAGAAACCACCAACACCCACGCCCCCCTGCCTGAAGAAGAACTGGAAAATATATTCAGCCCCTTCCACCGTCTTAAGGCACAGGAAATCCCCGGTTCCGGTCTGGGGCTTGCCGCTGCGAAAAAAATTGTCCGTATCCACGAAGGAGAAATCCGGGCAGAGAATTGCGAGGAAGGATTTAAAATTATCGTCACAATACCAGCATAAAAATAAGCAGGCTAAAGACCAGGAAATTATCCGGCCCTGATCTTTGTTTTTTAAATCTAACTACATTATTCTAGATATTGCCAGCCAACTAGTATATTCTATAACAGCACTCAATTTCCAACATCTAAACAGCCGCATTACATAGGACATCAAAATATATGGATTAAAATGCGCCAATTCTGCCTTATATTACTTGTGCTGCTGGCATGTTCATTTCATCAATCTGCTGAAGCAGGCACCCAAAAAATAATCAGCGTTGCCGCAGTTCCCGGAACTGAAGAAGAGTATAGAAACTTCATAGATTCCAAGGGCGGCAATCCCCTTGCGGTCAATGATTTCAGTTCACTGCACGCTCACCGCTGGGTCCTAGCCCTGACGCTCATGCAGCAGGCCCTGTACAAAGGGGGGATGGATGCAAAATTATGTTTCATAACCTTCCCTAATTCCGCAAGATGTCTGGCCGAGGTAAAAAGCGGACGCACCCCCCTGCTGGCCTCAGATATGTGGGAAATCAACTTCGACGATTCAGTATACAAAACCCGTGCTATCATCCCCAAAGGATTCTTTGAAAAGGGTATTTACCATACTCTGCCCTCACCCTTGCCGAAATCAATCTCAACACTTTCCGAGCTGCAAAAATATACCCCGCTAATTGTTTCAGGCTGGGGAACCGACATCAGAGTCCTTAAGGAGATGGGCTTTGACAATATCATATATGCCCCCCACCACCTGCTTTTCGGAAAAATGCTGAGTAGGAAAAGAGCGGATTTCACCCTGCTTGAATTCAGCAAGGAAGATGATTTCAATTGGGAGATAGATGACCATCTCCTATATCCGGTCAAGGATGTAAAAGTAGTGTTTCCCTACAGCAGACATCTCATGGTCTCTAAACAACATCCGGATGGAGCGGATATTTTTAATGCCCTGCAAAAAGGTTTAAAAATACTGGATGAAGAGGGTACCCTAAAAAAGCACTGGAACAGGCAGGACAGAAAGACCCGCGAATAAAGGATTGGAAAATTATCTGGCCGGAGCAAAGTATAAAAGATATAAATCGGCAATGAACATCACTTTGCACTTCGAAATAAATAATATCGACTGGTTTAAGATAGCTGAAATTTTCGAGAAAGCACCGCTGGGCACCCGCGACCCGAAAAAACTGGCCCGGGCCGCAGCAAACAGCGCACTGGTCTGCTTTGCAAAGGACGGTGATGAATTCATCGGCTTTGCCCGCGCTATCAGCGACGGTGAATTTCAGGCCGCAATCTACGACCTCTGCATCCTCCCCGGATACCAGTCCCACGGACTGGGCAAAGAAATCATGACCTCCATGATGGAAAAACTCGGCCCGGTCAGCGTCATTCTCTATGCCGTACCGGGCAAGGAAGGATTCTACCGCAAACTCGGCTTCAAACCCATGACCACCGCTATGGGATGCTTTATCGATGAAGCCGGGATGATTGAGCGGGGGTATTTGGAGGGGTAAGAAAACTCCCGCCAGCACCAGCCAACGGGAGTTTCTTCATTCAACTAATTCCAATCAATTCTACTTCTTCCAGACCTTCATAAACTCAGCACTGCTCTTGCCTGAATCAATATGCTTGATCAGCGCGGAACCGAAGACTGCCGCATCAACCACTCCGTCCAGTTCCTTGAGCTGGGACGGTTCCTTGAGGCCGAAGCCGAGAGCTACCGGGATGTCAAAGACTTCCTGTGCTTTGGCGAGACCCAGCTTAACCTCCTCAGGCAGGGAAGCTGTTCCCCCGGTGGTACCCAGAACTGATACATAGTAGCAGAAGCCGTTTCCGCCCTTGGAGTAGAGAGCCATGCGTTCCTGTTCAGTATTAAGTCCCACCAGCGGGATGAGCGCGATGTCATACTTAGCAAGCATATCGCGGAATTCCACACCTTCCTCAAAAGGCAGGTCGGCGATAATCAGCCCGTTGACCCCGGCAGCACAGGCATCCTTGGCGAACTGCTCCAGACCGTACTGCAGTACCGGGTTGTAGTAACCCATGAGCAGCACTCCGGCGCTGATCTTGGCGCGGTGCTCGGAAAGCCCGGCCAGAATCCACCTCAGATCGATACCGTCCTCTAGGCATTTCAGGGATGCAGCCTCAACCACCGGACCGTCGGCCACGGGATCGGAAAAAGGCATGCCGATTTCAATTACATCCGCACCGTTTTCATCCAGTTCCAGAATCTCCTTCCAGAACTGGTCGCGGTTGGGGTATCCGCCGGGCAAGAACGGAATCAGTCCGATACGCCCTTCAGCCTTAGCTTCATTAATTTTATCTGCAAGTTTGGTAATACTCATTTTAAATTTTCCTCATTAGCCCATTAATCAGACACAGGCTGTTCAAAAATGGTGAGATGCTAGGCGCGAAAAAAGTTCAAGGCCGAAGCGTACTCCTCGTACGTGAGGATTTGAACTTTTTGAAGCAACGACGCAGATCGCCGTTTTTCAACAGCCTGACTATTTGGCATGTTCAGCAAGGTAATCTTCGAGAATGCCCATGTCCTTGTCGCCGCGACCGGACAGGTTCACAATTACGTTAGCGTCTTTGGGGATGGAATCCCGGTTCTCCAGCACCCATGCCACAGCATGTGAACTTTCCAGCGCGGGCAGGATGCCTTCCTTGCGGCAGAGCATCTGGAACGCGTTCAGTGCCTGATGGTCATTCACGGTGCCATACTGAGCGCGGCCTGATGCGTGCAGATGCACGTGCTCGGGGCCGACACCGGGATAATCCAGACCGGGAGCAATGGAGTGCGAAGGCAGGATCTGGCCTTCATCGGTCTGCAGCAGCAAAGTATTCATGCCGTGAAGCACTCCGGGGGTTCCCAGATTAATAGGTGCGGAGTTGGTGCAGCCCGGTTCCCCGGTTCCCGCAGCTTCTACGCCCACGATCTTGACCGACTCTTCCTGAACAAATTCGTGGAACATGCCGATGGCGTTGGAACCGCCGCCCACACAGGCTACGACCATGTAGGGAAGTTCCCCGGTCTTCTCCTTGAACTGTGCCTTGGCTTCACGGCCGATAATGGCCTGAAATTCACGTACCAGCAGCGGGAAGGGGTGCGGTCCCGCAGCAGTACCGAAACAATAGTGAGTTGTGCGCTGGTCGGCGATCCATTTACGCAGGGCAGCGTTAATGGCGTCTTTCAAAGTCTGGGTGCCGGATTCCACGGGTACGCATTTCGCGCCCAGCAGTTCCATGCGCCGGACGTTATGGGACTGGCGTTTCACATCCAGTGCGCCCATGTAGATTTCACAATCCAGATCAAGAAGGGCTGCGGCAGTTGCAGTTGCAACACCGTGCTGTCCGGCACCTGTTTCGGCCAGCAGCATGGGTTTGCCCATCATCTTGGTCAGCAAAGCCTGCCCCACGGTGTTGTTAACCTTGTGCGCTCCGGTATGGGCGAGGTCTTCACGCTTGAGCCAGAGGTTGAAACCCAGTTCGCGGGAGATGTTCGCGCAGTGGGTCAGCGCGGTGGGACGGCCTACGAAATCGGTCAGCAGTCTGGTGAATTCCTGCTGGAATTCGGCGGATTTCATGATCTTTTCCATGGCCTCTTCAAGTTCCAGCAGCGGCGGCATGAGCAGTTCAGGTACAAACTGTCCGCCGTAATCTCCAAAATATCCTCGTTTCATGATCTTATCCTTATTTAGATATGCCTTCGGCGACCCTGCCGGGGGCCTTAAACCCTTTTCCAAAAGGGTTTAAGAATCCCAAAACGTTTTAGTAGGGCTTTGCCGTTTTGTTTGACCAACCGTCATTGAATCAAAACGACCCGAAATACGTGTTAATATTTTCTACCGACCTATGGCTTCAAAAGCCGCAGCCAGTTTCTTTTCATCTTTTTTACCGGGTTCCGATTCCACGCCGGAATTTAAATCGACTCCGTTGGGTTCGGCTATAAACAATGCCTCTTTTAAATTATCGGCGGAGAGGCCACCCGCCAGCAGCCATGGACCCGGAATGGTTACATCTTTAAAAACATCGAAAGGTAATGATACCCCATGGCCTCCCCCGCAATTTCCGGCATCAAAGAGCATGTAGCTGCAATACGGTGCGAAACGGTCAATATCAGTCTGGAATTCTTTAACCGAATCATACTTCTGAGGCCAGAGCACTTTAATTACCCGCTCTTTACCTACAGTCTTGCAGAATTCTTCATTCTGTCCGCCGTGCAGCTGCGCAAAATCAAGTGCGCCGTTTTTCAGGATTTCAATCACTTCCGCCGCACTCTGCTTGACGAATACGCCTACTTTTTTTGCCCCCTCAGTTTTGATGGAACGGACAAAATCCGCATCCACATTGCGCGGGCTGGAAGGATGGAAAATGAATCCCAGAAAATCCGCGCCCAGCTCTTCGCACATGGCTGCATCTTCCACGGAAGTCATGCCGCAGACCTTGATCAGCAGGCTCATGACCGTCCCCCGGCAACCAGCTCGGCCAGCTTGGCCTGCGGGTCAGGACTGGACATAATCGAGGTGCCGATGAGCACGGTATCGTAACCCAATCCGTTCATCTGTGCGCAATCTTCAGGCTCACTGATTCCGCTGGCGCAGATCCAGATTTCGCCCCCGTCCTTCTGTTTGATGAATTCAATGGAACGGTTCATGTCGATGCCCAAGGTATCAAGGTCGCGGTTGTTGATCTGGATGATCCGCGCCCCGGCCTGCTTGGCCCGTTTGAGGTCGACTTCATCAAAGGCTTCCACCACCGCATCAAGACCTGCCGCATGGGTCTGCTCGATCATCTCTTTAAGATAACCGTCATCCGCGAACATACGCACGATGACCAGCAATGCCGAAGCCGGAGTCGCAAGAGTCTGCTCGATCTGCATCAGATCGGTCAGGAAATCCTTGCGCAACATGGGCAGTCCGCTGGGTTTAATCTCATCAAGATAGCTGAGATTACCCTTGAAGTATTCTTCCTCGGTAAGCACGGAAATAGCCGAAGCACCGCCCGCAGCGTACATTTTGGCAACATCCGCCGCGCTCAAGCCGAGGTTGATGTCACCCTTGGACGGGGAAGCCCGCTTGTATTCGGCAATGACCTTCAGCCCGGATTCATCCCGGCGGATGGCATCGGCAAAGGAAGCCCGCCCGCCCGCATAAGGGGTAAACGTTTTTCCTTCGGCCTGCATTTTAGCGAGCATGTCCAGCTCAGCCTGTTTTGCTTTTCTGAATTTATCCAGCATGGCTTAGTATTCCTTATCCACGCCCTGCGCGACTTTGGTCTTTGCTTTTTCCATACCTTCAGCCAGAGATACATTGTCCAGAATGGAGATTGCCGCGCCGAGGTTGATGGCAACCATATCGAGCATGGCCTGCGGTGCAGTTCCGGCCAGCACTTTGCGCATGGCTGCCAGTGCTTCATCCCGATTAGCCACCGCAACGTCTTCAGGTTTGGTCAGAGCAAATCCGTAATCCGCCGGATCAATCTTAACTTCGGTCAGTCCACCGTTTTCCACCAGAATGGTATCGTTCACACCAAAGGGGGTAAGTTCGTCAAAGTTGGCTGCCCCGTGAACAACGTAAGCCTTCTCAACATTGCTCAGTGCCAAAACCTCGGCCATGAGCCGCAGAATTTCCGGTCTGCCCACGCCCACAATCTGGTGGGTGGGACGAACGGGGTTCAGCAGGGGTCCCATGAGGTTAAACAGGGTCGGAATGCCCAGTTCTTTGCGGATGGGAGCGATCTTTGCGAAGGCAGGGTGGTAATTGGGGGCAAACAGGAACACAAATTTGTCCCGCAGCAGCACATCACGCGCATCATTTACATCCACTTCCAGCGAAATACCCATGGCCTCCAGCACATCAGCACTGCCGCAGGTGGAAGAAACCGCCCGGTTGCCGTGTTTGGTAACAAGGTAGCCCATGTCGGCAAGGTAAAGTGACACCGCAGTGGAGCAGTTAAAGCTGTTGGAGCCGTCACCGCCGGTTCCGACGGTATCGATGCATTTGCTGTTAATACCCTTGATCAGCTTGGCTTCACGCAGGGCCGCACGCACTCCCGCTGCAACTTCCACCGCTTTTTCACCTTTGATTCTAAGGCCCATGAGCAGTGCGCCCGCTTGGGCCTGAGTCATTTCACCGGAAAAGAGTTCCTCAAAGACCGCATCAGCCTGTTCAGTGGTCAGGTCCTGACCTGCGCTCAGTGCAGTCAGTGCTTCTGTTACTATCTGTGACATATTAATATCCTCGTGTATGCGAAGCTTAATAAAAGTTTTAGGAGAGTCCAGAGAACCCTTTTCCAAAAGGGTTCTTTGGCCGCCGGAGGCATGCCTTTAAATATTTCCATCCAAAAAGTTCTTCAGCAGCTTCGGACCATCCGGGGTCAAAATAGACTCCGGGTGGAACTGCAAGCCTGTCCACGGACGGTCTTTATAACGCAAGCCCATGACTTCATCCTGATCAGTCCATGCGGTCAGCTCCAGCTTGTCCGGGGCTTCGTCCACGTTGACCACCAGTGAATGGTAGCGGCAGACGTTGAACGGATTATCCAGTCCAGTGAAAATGCCTTCATTCTTGTGATGAATGTCAGAAGTCTTGCCATGCATGATCCGCCCGGCGCGAACAACAGAAGCCCCTCCGAAATGGCCGAGGGTCTGGTGACCGAGACAGACGCCGAGTACCGGAATTTCCTTGGGCAGCCGGGAGAGGAACTCAAGGGACAGCCCTGCGTTTTCCGGGTTGCTCGGTCCGGGGGAAAGAACAACCCGCTCCAGCTTGCCGGATTCGGCCAGCTCGAGGATTTCCTCACGGTCATTGCGCAGCACCAGCGGATCAGCACCGAGCTGCTGGAAAGCCTGCACCAGATTGAAGGTGAAAGAATCAAAATTATCTACGAGTAAAAACATCACCGCCCTCCGACTGCAGAATTTCCTTCAGAACCCTTGCCTTGTTGTTGCATTCCTTCCATTCCATTTCAGGATCGGAATCATAAACGATCCCGGCCCCGGCCTGCCAATGGCACTTGCCGTCCCGAATCCACATGGAACGGATGGTGATCCCGGTATCAAGGTTCACGGTATCCTTGTCCAGACCGATGAAACCGATGCAGCCGCCGTAAGGCCCGCGCGGAACTTCCTCAATCTCGGAGATTATTTCCATGGCCCGGATTTTCGGGGCACCGGAAAGGGTTCCCGCCGGGAAGGTGGCCTGCAAGACGTCGATGGCATCGTGATCGTCACGCAGGTCCGCTTCCACGTAGGAAGTAATATGCATAACGTGGCTGAAGTATTCGATCTGCTTGAATTTCTCCACAGAAACGGAACCGGGTTTGGCAATACGTCCGAGATCGTTGCGGCCGAGATCGACCAGCATGACATGTTCGGCAATTTCCTTGGGATCTGCGAGCAGCTCCTCAGCAAACTTGCGATCCCCGGCAGCATCCTTGCCGCGCGGACGGGTTCCGGCGATGGGCCGTACTTCCAGCCTGCCCTTTTCGCAGCGGGCCATGACTTCCGGGGATGAGCCGAGCAGAATTTCTTCGCGGCTGAACTTCATATAAAACATGAACGGAGAAGGATTGGCCTGACGCAGTCGGCGGTAGAGATCAAAGGAATTGCCGCTGAACGGCGCAGAGAAACGGGTGGAAAGGACCACCTGAATGCACTCACCGTCGGCAATCAGATCCTTAACCTTGTTGACCCCTTCCATATATTTTTCTTTACCCGGAACAGCCACCGGATCACCGACCTTGGTAGGTTCGCAGGTTGCGCCGAAAACCGGAGGGGTAAACTCAAGGTCAGCGTCTTTATCAATGGAAAGGAAACAGCAGCTGTGCTTGAGGTGATCAAAAAGAACAACCTTACCGGGCAGAGCCAGCTTCACTTCCGCGTCATCAGCGGGCAGCTTGTCTTTAAGCTTCGGCTCCAGCATCCCCGCGATACCGTAACCCAGTGTGCCGTAGAGACCACGGGTCAGAGCAGGCAGTTCACCCACTTCCGGCTGAGGTGTCAGGTGCAACGCCTTCATGACTGCACGCATGCCGTCCAGAAAATCCATACCGGAATAGGAAGCCAGCCCGGCAAGACGGGAATCCGCACACTCCACAGACAGCTTGCCGTTTACCGGCGCAAGCTTGAGCCTGAAATCCCAGGCGATGAGACTGTAACGTCCCATACGTCCGTCAACCTCGGCACTTTCCAGTAGAATCCCCGACGCATCGCCCACCAAGCCTAAGTAAAGGCTGATCGGGGTCTGCGTATCAGCCGGCAACCATTTGCCGTACTGGGTAAGTTCAATTTTCATTTTAGCTCCATGTTGATCTATAGATGCCTTCGGCGACCCTGCCGGGGGCCTTAAACCCTTTTACAAAAGGGTTTAAGAATCCCAAAAACTTTTATTAACGCTTCGCGTCTTTTTATCCTGAAAGACTGCTTGTATTTTCAGGGCGGCGAAGCCCTAATAAAAAGTTTTGAAGAGTCCAGAGAAACTTTTCCAAAAGTTTCTTTGGCCGCCGGAGGCATCTTTGTTCTATTGTAACTACTCACACCAATTTTACATATAAAAAAAGCCGCGTTCAGGGAGAACGCGGCTTTTACTTTTTAGATGCACTTCTCCCTAGGTATTGTTTTCACGCCACCACCAGGAAGCACGGTCTGCAAGCAGATCCATGTCACCTGCGGCTGCAAGGGAGAGAAAAGAACGGAACAGACGGGTCGCTTCCTGACTGTACTGGTTGGCGTCAGTGATTGTCCCGAATAGATCGCTGTCCTGAGTAACCATCTTACGCGCGGATTCCAGTCTGCGCTTAAAAGAGGGGGTTACAAATTTTTTGATATTGGGAATTTCCCGTGAACAGGCCAGAAAGGCGATGGTTGAACTGAAGTTCAGGGCCTGAATCATGGCCATGGCCTTGTCGTGCTCTTCAACGGAAGATTCAAACGCTCCGAAACCGAGACGCTGGAAAAAATCCTGCACTGCCAGCATGGAAGAACGGTCTTCCTCCCGCTCGGCAACAAGGGCCACGGTGGGTTCGAAATCAGTGGGAATAATTGGTCCGAAGAGCGGATGGGTGCCGACCACGGGACCATCATAGGAACGCAGCATCTGCTGCACCGGACGGCCTTTTACCGAACCCACGTCAGAAAGGATCGCGCCCTTCTTCATATGCGGGATGACCACGGGCAACACCTCGTCCATGACCGTCACCGGGATACACAGGATAACCAGATCGGTATCCGGCAGACGGCGGGCCATCTTCTCCTCATCCAGCGGTGTGTCGAAACGGTAGACCATCAGTCCGGCCCGTTCGGCAGTGAGCGCGAGGAAGCCCCCCATCTGGCCGCGAGACCCGACGATGGCTACACTATGAATTTTTTCAAACTCGCACTCCATGACTAACAACCGTTTCCTTTTTTAACTTTATCCCATTCATCCCAGAAACCGGGGAAGGATTTGGCAACACAGCCGGGTTCTTCGGGAATGGATTCAATGCCTGCCAGCGCGAAAATAGCGGTACACATGGCCAGGCGGTGATCATCGTAAGTGGTGAAGACAATGCGTTCGCCCTTCTTGAGCGGAGCCGGGATGATGGTGATGGAATCATCGGTGATCTCGGCCTTGCCGCCCGCGCGCATGACCTCGGCAGCACTAGCTTCGAGGCGGTCGCATTCCTTGATGCGCAGGTGGGCTACATTGGTGATGGTGGTGGGGCTGTCCGCAAAAGAGGCAACCACAGCCACAGTGGGAACGAGGTCGGGACATTTACCCATGTCCACTTCCACGCCGTGAAGCTTGGAAGGATACACAGTTACGCTGTGATCGTCACTCTCAATCTTCGCGCCCATGGATTGAAGGATGTACATGATTGCCTTGTCACCTTGAAGTGAATTTACGTTCATTCCTTCAATCTTCACAGGATTGTCACCTACAGCCCCGGCAGCGAGGAAGTAGGAAGCGTTGGACCAGTCACCTTCCACCCGGTATTCATCACGCTCGAACTTGGAAGGCTCGACCACGAAACGGATTTCACCGGGAACAACCTTCTCAACTTTTCTCCAGTCGACCTTCTTCCATTCGCCGTCCTGCCTGCTCTGAACCTCGAATTTAACCCGGAAATCTTCCATTACGTTCAAAGTAAGAGCAACATAGGGCCATGAAACAGCCTTTTTGCCTATTATATTAATGATGGTGGTTTCATCGGCAAGCGGCGCGCCCAGCAGCAGGCCGGAAACATACTGGCTGGACTCCTCAAGTGAAATATCAATTTCCCTGCCCTTGAATCCATTGGCCTCAAGAGTTACCGGAGGATAACCTTCCTTATCGGAAAAAGTAACCTTCACATCCTGAGATTCCAGCGCGCTGGTGAGTGCCCCGATGGGACGGTCATGCATGCGCGGGGTTCCCTGCACCCGGAAAAGCCCTTTACCTGCTCCGGCCAAGGCTGTGATCAAACGGCAGGTGGTGCCGGAATCACGCATTTCCAGAACCGCAGGTTCCTTATCGCCGCCCTTGGGACCGCCATCCATACCCGTTACGGTAGTGGCTGTTCCATCAATATTGAACTGCGCGCCCATGGTGGACAGACAATCCATGGTCCGGTTGATATCGTTGCTGTCCAGCGGATCAAGGACAACAGTATTTCCATCAGACAATGCCCCGGCGATGAGTGCCCTGTGCGAAAGCGACTTGGATGAGGGGGCTTTAATTACGATCACGTTTTCAGAAGTCATTTTATATAGTTCCTGACTATTTCTAGTCTATTAAATTTATTTAATTAAATCTTACCGCCGTCTTGTGCGCCTGCGGGGTAGCTGCCCAGTATTTTAAAGGTCAGGCAGCGGGTTTTAAGATCTTCGATGAGCGAAGCGTGTTCTTCGGCTCCAAGATCGCCTTGCAGATCGACGAAAAACATATACTTCCACTTTTCGCCAAGGGCGGGACGCGATTCAAGCTTGGTCATGTTGATATCATGGCCTGAAAGCTCGTTGAGGACTTCCACCAGCGCACCGGGACGATCCGGGGTGGTGAAAAGGAGTGAAGTCTTATCGCGTTTGCCTTCCTGACCTGGCTTGGGTCCGATAATGAGAAAACGGGTCCAGTTATCGGGCAGGTCTTCAATGGCTTCGGCTGTAACATGCAGACCGAAGAGGTTTGCCAGCTTTACATGACCTACAGCGGCTACAGGTTCGTTACTTTCTGAAACCATCTGGGCAGCCTTGGCAGTGGATTCCACAGACACGAGCTCTGCGCCGGGCATATTGGCACGCAGCCACCCGGTGCATTGCTCAAGTGCCTTGGAGTGTGAATAGACAGTTTTGATCTCGCTGATGTCGGCACCCTTGGTCATAAGTCCGTGGCTGATGCGATGATACAGCTCGGCCTGAATGAACACCGGGTAACGCATAAAGAGGTCAACGTTCTGTCCGACCGTTCCCTTGAGCGAATTTTCAAGGGGAATGATGCCGAGATCGGCCTCGCCCTTGGAAACGGCCACAAAAATATCTTCAAAATTGTTCTTGGGGAGCAGGTCGGCCTGACGTCCCATGTGCTGCAGTCCGGCAAAATATGAGAATGTCCCTTCGGGGCCTAGATAGACCACGCGCTCAGGCCGCTGCAGCCTGCGGGAGGAAGAAATAATTTCGCGATAAATTGCTTCAAGGTGCTCAGGCGGGAGAGTCCCGGGGTTGCGGTCGATGAGGCCGCGCAGGACTTCCTGCTCCCGGAAAGGCTTGAAAATCTGGTCAGATGATCCGGCCTTGATTGCTCCTACTGCGAGAGACGCAGCGGCACGCTTATTGAGAAGCTCTAAGATTTCACTGTCGAGGGAATCGATTTCCACCCGCAGATCACCGAGATTTTTTTTGCTGGACTGTGACATTTTATTATTAATCCTCTGAAATTTCTTCTTTGATGCGCATGCCGAAGTGACGGCCCGCTTCATCCATGCGGCAAAGAACTTCGTCGCCTTCTTTCAGTGTTACCACACTTACAGGCTCACCGTCACCGCTGACTACACGAATGGTTTCCGCATTCTGAAGGAAGACCTTTCCGGAAACCGGACCTTCGGGGGTCTGGACCTCGGCGGTGATAAGAAGCATGGGACGGACTTCAAGCTTGCTGCGACCCACAACTGCCACAGAAGTTTCGCCGGACTTATCGACCACAAGAACCTCGGAACCGGAACGCAGTTCTTCAAGATAAGTGGTCTTGTCGCCGGGCAGAATGGCGTAGGCATGAACAGCCCCGGCATTCACCCGGAAAGGACGCGCGGCAACGTAAGGGTTGGATTCGGTCTCAGCATGTACGAGAAAGGTGAAGGCGGAAGAATTTCCGGTCAGGATTCCCTGTCCTTTCTTGAGCTTGGAGGTGGTATCGACGCAGACCCGGTGAGCGAGTCCGGCGGATTCGATTTTGGTAACTGTTGCTTTCTGAAGTTCCATCTTGCCCTGCGAGAGTTTCAGTTCGGCGACGATCTGCTTGAGATCGGCAGCCCCTTCGGGAGTGACCACGATTGAGTCGGCACCGCGCTCCATTACGCTGGCAGCCAGTCTTGCACGGTCAAGGGATTCAGCTTCAAGGGTGAGGGAGTCGATCTGGGCGAGCAGGTTTTCAACCGGGATAATTTCCCAGCCTGCAGCGAGACAGACATCTTTGCCTTTTTTGTCAAGATCAACCGCAACAGCTTCATCCGCCTTTTCGTTGATGGCTACGCAGGGCATATCATCAGGGGTGATGACAGTTACCCGGCCGAGGGATTCCACGGCTTCCTTGTCTTCCGGGGAAGTGAGGATCGCATCCACTCCGGACTCAAGGGCAAGGCTGAGCAGTTTTTTATCGAAGGGGATCGCTTTATAAATAATTTTTTTCATTTTCCTGTTCCTGAGCTTTATGAGCGTGAACTATTCGCCGATGTGAGCGAGAGCGTTATCAACAGTTTCGTCTTCGTGAACAACCATGTGCAGGGCTTCCATCAGCTTAACGCGGTTTTCATGCTGGAAGACATTGCGGCCGACAGAAAGTCCGGCACCGCCGGCTTCGATAGAATCGGAAACCATCTGCAGGAAATCGCGGGTGGAATCGAGCTTGGGACCGCCTGCAATCACAACCGGGATGCAACAGCCTTCAACCACGTCTTTGAAAGTTTCAATGTCTCCGGTGTAGGGAACTTTTACGATATCGGCACCCAGTTCTTCACCTGCACGGGCGCAGTGGGCCACAACTTCGGGATCGAATTCGTCTTTAACCAAGGGTCCGCGAGCGTAAACCATTGCCAGAACCGGAACACCCCAGCTGGTGGCGGCGGAAGCGACTTCACCGAGATCGGAAAGCATCTGCGCTTCAGCTTCATCACCGAGATTTACGTGGACGGAAACAGCGTCCGCGCCGAGACGAAGTGCGTCTTCAACAGTGCCGACCAGAGTTTTCTTGTTGGGCAGCGGGGAAAGACAGGTGGATGCGGACAGATGAACGATGAGACCGACGTCGCCGCCTTCTTCGCGGTGGGAGCAGCGGACGAGACCCTTGTGCATGAGCACTGCATTGGCTCCGCCTTTGACCATATCGTTAACTGCCCGGCGCATGGAACGAAGACCTTTCAGGGGGCCGACACTGATACCGTGGTCCATGGGAACAACGATTGTCCGGCCTGTATTGCGGTTAACTATCCGCTCCATTCTTACGCTTTTACCAATCTGCATTTTAAATTCTCCGTCAGGTTTGCCTCTAAGTTCTCCAAGTACCGCTTCCCTTTCTGGCGACCCGTGTAACAAAAAAAGGGCCGCCGGCGAGTTCTCGCCTGCGGCCCTTCTGTAGAGGTCGTTTGCTATGCTACTTTTTTACTTTTCGTACAAGCAAACCTCCACCCGACCACAAGCGTGGGTGCACCAAAAATAAAAAAAGTAAAAAAAGTATGAGAGGCCGGTGCCTAGGGTGTTGAAAGTCTGCATGGGTGTTACTTAACCGGGTCCTGAAAAAATTGTCAACAACTTTATTTATTTTTTTACCATCATTAATATAATGAACACCATTTGTTAATTTCTCTTAAGTTACAAACTGTAACACTTGCACTAATTTACCTTTTTGTAATTTAATACCTATCCAAATAAGACAAAAACGTTCAAAAATACATTTTTGTAATCGTTTTTTTGGCTTAACCCAGTCTTTTTATCAGCAAATTCAGACACTTACAAGTTTGGCACACTCCCTGCTATATCGAAAACATCCTTGAAGCAATCAACATCCCTAAGGAGGACTGTATGACTATTAAACGTTCCATGGTAGGCCGCAAAATCCCGGCCCTCGCTACCCTCATGCTCCTGGCAGCACCTTCCGCGGCATTCGCAGCCGAAGAAGCCATGTCCCAGACTCACGGTAACATTCTCTGGACCCTTCTCGCAGCTATTCTTGTTTTTCTGATGCAGGCAGGCTTCGCATGTGTAGAAGCAGGATTCACCCGCGCAAAGAGTGCCGGTAACATCCTGATGAAAAACTTTCTCGATTTTTCCGCAGGTTCAATCATCTTTTTCCTGCTCGGTTTCGGCCTCATGTTCGGCCTTGACGCAGGCGGCTTTATCGGAACCTCCGCCTTCGGACTCTCCGGTACCGGACTTACCGACGGAGACTCCCAGTGGACCCTGACATTCTGGTTCTTCCAGTCTGTATTCGCAGCCACTGCGGCGACCATCGTATCCGGCGGTATTGCTGAACGTACTAAATTCAGCAGCTATATCCTTGTAACCGCCATTGTGACCGGACTCATTTATCCTATCTCCGGCCACTGGGCATGGGGTTCCCTCTGGCTCGGCGACGCCGGTGCTGGCTGGCTCGAAGGTATGGGATTCATGGACTTCGCAGGCTCTACTGTAGTTCACTCCGTAGGTGGCTGGATCGCTCTGGCAGGTGCCATGGTTCTCGGACCCCGTATCGGTAAATACACTGCAGACGGCAAAGCAAAAGCTATCCCCGGCCACAACATCCCCATGGCGGCACTCGGCGTATTCATCCTCTGGTTCGGCTGGTTCGGTTTCAACCCCGGCTCCACCACCACTGCAGACGGTTCCATCGGTCTCATCGCCGTAACCACAAGCCTCTCCGCCTGTGCGGGTACCCTCGGTGCAATGTTCACCTCATGGTTCAGATTCGGCAAGCCTGATATCTCCATGACCTGTAACGGCGCGCTGGCAGGACTGGTCGGTATCACCGCTCCCTGCGCAACCGTAACTCCCGCAGCAGCTATCATCATCGGTATCATCTCAGGTGTGCTGGTAGTACTCTCCATCGAGTTCATTGATAAAGTGCTCAAAATCGACGACCCGGTCGGTGCTGTATCCGTACACGGCGTCTGCGGTGCCTGGGGAACCCTCGCTTGCGGTCTCTTCACCACCCCGGCTCTTAACGATGGCACAGGCGGCCTCTTCTACGGCGGCGGATTCGGAATCCTCACTACCCAGATCATCGGTATCGTAGTCTGCTTCATCTGGGCATTCGGAATGGGTTACCTCGCATTCACCATCACCAAGGCAATCATGGGCATCAGGGTTTCCGCTGAAGAAGAAATGAAGGGCCTCGACATCGCTGAACACGGCATGGAGTCCTACAACGGCTTCCAGATCTTCTCCAACGAATAGTCCAAACCATCACCAAGAGAGGAATAATATAATGAAACTCATCATCACATACATCAGGCCCGAATGCCTTACCCCGGTAAAGCAGGCCCTCTACGCCAAAGGAATCTACACCATGTCGGTAACCAACATCCTCGGCTCCGGCCGGGGGGCGGGATTCACAGAAACCTACCGCGGTGTTGTAATGGAAGTTAACCTGCTCAAAAAAGTCCGCATTGAAATCGGTCTGGATGAAGAAAAAGTCGAAAGCGCACTGGAAGCAATCAAAACCGGTGCCCAGACAGGCAAAGAAGGTGACGGCGTCATCTTTGTACAGGACCTCGGCAGGACCATCAGAATCAGAACCGGCGAAGAATCACTTTAACCACACAAAAAACATTAACCATATAACTCTTTAAGCAAAATCACTCTAACCCCAATTAGTGTACAGCAGGCCGGGGTTATCATCGGCAGAAAATCCCGGCCAACCCCGATTCGGTGACCACCTCCACCGGATCACACCGCCCGGAAGGGACTTCCCACCCTTCCGGGCGTTTTTTTGAAAGAAATGCCTCCGGCGGCTGGGGAAGGGAAACCTTTTAGTTTGCTTCGCAGCTTCGAATACAAAGACGCCGAAGGCAAAACAAAGCGACTGTTACATGAATACGACACCAGACTTCTCCATACACGAACTCATTGAAAACGATGGTTTAACCACTGTCCTGCAGCCGCTTATCTCCATGAACCGTAAGGGCCTGATAGGATTTGAAGCCCTGACCCGGGCCATCCACCCGCGTACCGGAGATAACATTCCCCCGTTCACACTTTTCAATATGTGTGAAGATCTTGAGACCCTGACCCGGCTGGACCGGGCCTGCCGCAAAAAAGCCTTTGAGACCTTTGCGCCCATTTCAAAAACCGACCGTTCCCTGCTTCTCTCCGTCAATATTGATGCGGCCATTATCAATGAAGAGACCTTCAATTACGGACTGACCGGGAAAATGGCCGCCCAGTGCGGTATTCCGGCCAGCAATATCATTCTTGAAATCATTGAATCAAAAGCCGGAAGTGATGCGGCCCTGACTTCTTTTGTGGGCAAATCCCGTGAACACGGATTCCTCATCGCCCTTGACGACGTAGGCACCGGACACTCAAACCTCGACCGTATCCCTTCGCTTGAACCGGACATCATTAAAATTGACCGTTCCCTGATCACTGACATCAATGAAAAATTTTACAATCTGGAAGTAACCCGCTCCCTGATCAGCCTCGCCGAGCGCACAGGTTCACTTCCCCTTGCCGAAGGCATCGAGACCGTAGAGGAAGCCCTGACCCTGATGACACTGGGAGTGGATGTGTTTCAGGGCTTTTATTTCGGTAAACCCATGCCCGCCGCCATTGCGGTCACCCCGGACACAACCCCCATAAAATATCTTGCTTCACGATTCAAAACCCATATTCTGGAAAAGCTTAACCGCCAGAAAATTATGGAAAACAGCTATAAACGGATGGCCGGAAAACTGCGCGAAGCACTTATGGACGGCACTCCCGGAACTGCGGACTCGGCACTTTCCGCCTTTATTACCGAAAACACGGGAATCGAGTGCGCATATATTCTGGACACCAACGGCTCCCAGATTTCCGAGACAATCTGCAACCCATACAAACTTAAGGAAAACAGGCGGCTTATTTACCAGCCTGCCCCGCTGGGTGCGGACCACTCACTCAAAGAATATTACCTGATCATCAAGTCCGGCAACCAGTGGCATACCACTGCCCCGTACATTTCCCTTGCCTCGGGCAACAACTGCGTCACAGTTTCCACGAAATTGTACGACACCCCCAAATCGCCCATTCTCTGCATAGATATCAGCACATAACAACCCTGCCCGTATGGTTGTAGCTATAATGTCTGTTGCAACCTCACGGGTATTGGCATATCTTTCCCGCCTCACGAAATTTAAGGATACGGAAAGATGAACAAGAATACCCACGACGGCCTTATCTACGCCGCAGGCGCTTTCATTCTCTGGGGCTTACTGCCCATCTACTGGAAATCACTGGAAGAGGTTCCGGCACTGGAACTGCTCTGCAACAGGATTGTCTGGTCTCTCGTCTTTGTGGGGATTCTGCTCACCTGCAAAAAACGCTGGGCTGAAGTGAAAACCGCCCTTGCGGATAAAAAAGGCAAGCTCCTGCTCACCTTAAGCAGCTGCCTCATCGGCACAAACTGGTTCATCTACATCTGGGCGGTCAACCATGACCATGTGGTGGACACCAGCATGGGCTATTACATGACCCCGCTCATGAACGCACTGCTCGGCTTCATCTTCATGAAAGACAGGCTGAACAGGATGCAGGGACTTGCCATCATGCTCGCGGCCTGCGGAGTTGCTTATTCTATAATTGATTATGGACACATTCCTTATATAGCATTGACTCTGGCCGTATCTTTCGCCTTTTACGGGCTGGTGCGCAAAGTAATGAAGGTGGAGTCATTGCCGGGACTTTTTATAGAGACTGCCGTGCTGACCCCTATTTCTGCCGCTTACCTGATCTGGCTGGCTTTTTCAGGCGAAATAAGTATATATAAAATAGGCTTAACGGATAACATCCTGCTCCTCGGAGCCGGGGCGGCCACATCCATGCCGCTGATCTTTTTTGCCCACGGCGCACGCAGGCTGCGGCTGGTAACACTGGGGATGATGCAATACATCGCCCCCACGCTGGCACTCATACTCGGCGTATTTGTCTATCATGAGCCTTTCAACTCAGCCAGACTGATAACTTTTGCCTTTATCTGGAGCGGAATTGCTGTCTATGTTGCAGATGGAATAAGCAAAAATTTCAAAACCATGCAAAAAATCAGCAACTGACTGAAATAATTCAAACGCTGAATACACCTAAAGAGAGTGCTGAAAAACAGCCCGGAGCCGAATTTGATTTTCTCAGCCAGAACAACCAACCTTTTCAGCAAATGGATTCCATTCAGATTGATTATCCCGCTGGTCGTAATCCTGACCATTGCCGGATATCTATGTTTAAAACTGGATTCAATGTCCATCCGTGATCAGGAAAGAATTTTCAATGAACAGCAGGCCCTGCAGGCAAAGCTGGTTGCAACTGCACTGAAAGACAAGCTGGACAGCATTGTCAACTCCTCTTCCACTCTCGCTGAATACTCGCTTGTGGACTTCATAAGTGGAAAACGCTCCGCTGAATCCATCAAAAAACTGTTTAAAATCAAACAGAATGCCATGACAGCACTCACCCTGATCAGCTTCCACACCTCACCTGAAAACGAGCCCATCACTTCCGATATAAATTCGCCGAGACTGGTGCAGGCCCATCAGGTGGCTCAGGAATGGACTGAAAAATATTACTCCGCAATTTCAGGCATGCGCTCCGGGTTCATTACCCCGAAACCGCTGGTCAATGAAAAAATGCGTCTTGCCGGACTGCTGGTGCCCGTCTGGAACGAAAACAATTTTGCAGGGCTGTTGACTGTAGTAATTGACCTCGACAGGCTGACCGACAAATACATTGTTCCGCTGCAGGTCGGCAGATTCGGTTCCGGGTACATTGTTGACGGTTCCGGTACAGTTATCTTTGATCAGGAATCTGAAATTCTGGGCAAAAACATTTTCGAACTTCACAAAGGCTATCAGGACCTGATCAGAATAGACTCCCGTATGCTGCACGAACAATACGGAACCGGGGAATACTCCTTTACCGTAAAAAGGAACCAGCGCGTAGAACGCAAGCTGGTGGCCTGGAACACCGCCAGGCTGGGAGAAATGCGCCTTGTGGTCGCCATCTCCGCTCCGGAAACCGATGCCACCAACTCCATGACTTCCATCCAGACGGTGCGCGCGGCCATGCTGATTTTTATCCTGCTGCTCTTTTTCGCCATAGTTTTCTTTTTTTACTACCATAGATCGCAACAGATCCTTCTCCGCCAGAACAAAGAGTTACAGAGCAAAGATAACCTATTCGAAGCCATTGCCGGAAATGCTCCGGGCATCATCTACAAATGCGAAATGAATCAGCCGTATGCAATGCACTACATCAGCACCAAGGTACGCAAGGTTACCGGATATGACCCTGAAGATTTCCTCAGAGGCGGCAAAAGCATGTACTATGATCTGGTACACCCTGAAGACCGTGCCGGCCTGAAAAACGAAATCAACGAAGCCTTGGGCAACAACAAATCCTTTGAATACGAATATCGCATTCTGCGCAGCGACGGCAGTGAACGCAAGGTTTACGAAAAAGGGATCAAACTTCCGGAAGAAGGAAGCATGGTCGGATTTATCCTTGATATTACCGATCATAAAAAGAAAGAAGAAGCCCTGCGGCAGGCCGAAGAGAACTACAGCGCGCTGGTCACTACTGCGCCGCTGGGAATTTTCCAGACCACTCCGCAGGGAGAATTCATCAACGCCAACAGCCAGATGGCCCATTACTACGGCTACAGCTCACCGGAAACATTTCTTAATGAAGCCTCCAACATAGCAAAGGACTGCTATGTCGTGTCCGGCGAAAGAGACAGACTGCTGACCATTCTGAAAAAATTCGGACACACGGAAAACTTTGAAGCCAGACATAAACGCAAGGACGGGAGCACATTCTGGGCCAGTGAATCCATCATGGCCATTAAGGATGAAGACGGAAACATCATACGCATGGACGGCTTCCTCATGGATATTTCCGAGCGCAAGGAACACGAAGAGACCATGCGCCGACTGGCAATGTTTGACAACCTGACCGGGCTGCCCAACCGGGTGCTCTTTGACGACCGCCTGAAACAAGCCCTTTCCCACGCCAATCGCAACCGCATGAAAGTGGCCATCCTATACGCCGACCTCGACAACTTCAAACAGGTTAACGACGAACTGGGGCACATGTCCGGAGACTCCGTACTCAAGGAAGTAGCAGGAAGATTCAGTGACTGTCTGCGTACCAGCGACACTCTTTCACGCATCGGCGGAGATGAATTCATTTTCATCCTGCAGGATGTGGGAACCCGCAATGAAATCGAAGTAGTTGCACAGCGCATAATTGATTCCATGCGCGCGCCGTTTTACGTGGGAGAAAAAGTCTACCGCATCGGGGTCAGCATCGGAATAAGCATCTTCCCGGATAATGGAGAAGAAAAAGAAAAGCTTATCCGCCTTGCAGACGAAGCCATGTACAAAGCCAAAAGCCGGGGCAAAAACGGATATTCATTTTAAAAAACAACAACTCTTTGGAGAAAGAAATGAAATTTCGCAATGAACACGATTGCATAGGCCGGAAAAAAGTCCCCGAAGACGCTCTCTACGGGGCCCAGACCATGCGGGCTTCCGAGAATTTCCGCATCACCGGGATTCCTATTTCCCACTACCCGCACATCATTTATTCACTGGCACAGATCAAAAAAGCAGCAGCTCTGACCAACAACGAACTTGGCAAACTTGATGACGATAAAACCAAAGCAATCGTCTTTGCCTGTGAAGAGTTACTGGCCGACAAGCACCACGACCAATTTATTGTCGATATTATTCAGGGCGGAGCCGGAACATCCACCAACATGAATGCCAATGAAGTCATCGCCAACATCGGCCTTGAACATCTCGGCTTCAAACACGGTGAATATGACAACCTGCACCCCAACATCCACGTCAACATGGCCCAGTCCACCAACGACGTGTACCCCACCTGTTTGCGGCTGACCCTGATATCCCAACTGAACCTGCTCGTTGAATCCATGGAATACCTGCAGGAAAGCTTCGCCGCCAAGGGTAAGGAATTTTCCCATATCCTGAAAATGGGCCGCACCCAGCTTCAGGACGCCGTACCCATGACGCTGGGGCAGGAATTCACTTCCTACTCCGTAATGGTCGGTGAAGATATTGAACGGGTCCGCGAAGCAAAGGCCCTTATCTGCGAGATCAACATGGGCGGAACCGCCATCGGTACCGGGCTTAATGCACCGCCCCGATATGCCCAGATGGTCACCGAGAAGCTGAAAGAAATCAGCGGATTCGACCTTGAACTGGCCCCTGACCTTGTGGAAGCCACTCAGGACACCGGAGCCTATGTGCAGCTTTCCGGGGTTCTCAAACGCGTGGCCGTTAAAACTTCTAAAATATGCAATGACCTGCGGCTGCTTTCATCCGGACCCCGTTGCGGATTCAATGAAATCAACCTCCCGCCCATGGCTCCGGGATCATCCATCATGCCCGGCAAGGTCAACCCGATCATCCCGGAAGTGGTCAACCAGATAGCTTTCACCGTTATCGGCAGCGACGTTACCGTCAGCATGGCCGCCGAAGCCGGGCAGCTGGAACTGAACGTAATGGAACCGGTAATCGCCGCAAGTTTAATCAACTCCCTGACCATCATGCGCCGCGGTTTCCGCACCCTTGCCGACCGCTGTATTTCCGGCATCACTGCCAACGAAGATATCTGCCGCGGTTATGTGGAAAACAGCATCGGGCTGGTCACCGCCCTCAACCCGTACATCGGTTACGAAAAATCCACCGAAGTAGCCAATGAGGCCCTCAAGTCCGGACGCTCGGTATATGATATCGTCATCGAAAAAGAGTATATGTCCAAAGAAGAGCTTGATAAGGCCCTTTCACCCGAAGCCATGGTCCACACCCATCCGCTGAATCTTATTGAGACCAAGTAGAGAACAATTCAAGCCCGCGCAGCATTGCTGTGCGGGCTTTTTTACAACTGATTTGCAACAGGAGAAATGAATGACGCAGGAAAAATCAGCTTCCGCCCTGTCCATGATGTTTGTTGTCGTCGGGAATATGCTTGGCGCGGGCATCCTCGCCCTGCCGGTCAATCTCTGTGCGGCAGGATTTTATCCATCCATCGCCGCCACCCTGCTCATGTGGGTGCTCATGACCTACACCGCCCTGATTTACTCCGAGCAGAAAAGCCTGACCACCAGTGAAAACGCCGACCTGCCCACATTTTTCCAGCAGGAACTGGGCAATGGCGGGAAGTGGGTAACCATCGTCGCCAACCTGATTATCCTTTACGGGGTACTGGTGGCCTATCTGTGCGGTATCACGGCTATCATCATGAGCCTGCAGTCCACCCTGCCCAAATCCGTGGTCATGATTCTCTACTTCGCGCTGGTCACGGGAATGACCGCCTTCGGCATGAAAATGATGAAAAAATGTACCCCGTACATGGTCACCGTCATGTGGATAACCTTCGGCGCGCTGGTCTTCATGGTAGTACCAGATGTATCCGCGCCCAATCTGGAAGCATTTGACTGGACCTACATTCCGGCGGGGCTTCCGGTGCTGCTCATGGCTTTTCACTTCCATAACATTATTCCCAGCATCTGCCGCACACTGGGCCATGACCGCAAAAAAATCCGCACTGCCATCATCGGCGGCACAACCATCGGCATGATCATGAATATCACATGGCTGCTGGTGGTGCTCGGCTCACTGCCCCTTTCCAACCCGGAAACCCAGATCGACCTGATCACCGCCTTCGGCAACAACGATCCGGCCACCATCCCGCTGGAAAAGCTGCTCCAGACTCCTGTATTCACTTATGTGGCCCTGATCTTCGCCGTGGTGGCCATGTCCACCGCTTTTATGGCTAACGGAACAGCCATGCTCAGCTTCATGCGCGACCTGACCTCAAGCAACTTCGGCATTGATAACAAGATTGTTGTCTGGTGTTTGTCATTCGTTCCGCCGTTGCTGGTCGGTCTGCTCTACCCGGACATCTTTCTGATTGCCATCAACCTTGTGGGCGGGGTCGGCGAATGCATCATTTTCGGTATTCTGCCCGGCTTCATCGTCTGGAAATATTCGCCGCAGGGTTCTATCCGTAAATACTCCGGCATGCTGCTCATCATCTGCTTCGCCTCAGTCCTGCTTATCGAGCTGGGGCAGGAATTCGGCCTGCTGCATCTCAGCCCGGATGTTGAATACTGGACCCACCATACGAGGTAAGTATTAAAAAGGGGAGATGAATAAACCATCTCCCCTTTTCAATTTCTAAAACTCAGTCTTATTCTTAACCTTCCATTCCCCGTACTCTTTCTTCAGGTGAAACAGGGCATTTTCCGTTACCTGATGCGACTTCATGTCGTAGATGACGGTGTATTCCCCTTTGACCCAGAGTTCCACCTGCGTGGGGGTCTGGGTGCGGATGCTGAAGCGCAGACCGGAAGTGGACACAACCGCACTCTGATATTTATCGAGCACCTTGCGTTTTTCAAGCATGGCCCGGAAATTTTCGAAGGTTGAGCTTTCCAGCAAAAAATTATCCTGCGTGTACATACGCGGATACTCTTCATTGATGGTCACAAAATAGGTGTAGAATTTATCGAAAAAGACCTTCATTTCATCAAGCACAACCTGCTTCTTTTCAAGCTTGCTCATTTTATCATAAAGGACCTTTTTCTCCTCGGCACTCATTTTACGGGGCTTAACCACCACAGCTTCCCCAGCCACGGCTGTATCAAGTTTCCCATTTTTGGGGACGGCAGCAGCTTTAATCTCTTCCGGGGTAATGCGGTGGTATTTAATTACAACCTCGGCAAATCCGGCATGCTCCACACTTTTTTGTTTATAAACAGAACGGACATTGAACCCCAGACTGGTGGTGGGGAACTTGCGGATCCTGGGACTCTGCTTCTGCGCTGAATCCATAAGGGTAAATTCCTGCCGCTGGCCTCCGGAAAAGGCAACCGATACATCCTTGATACGGCCGACCTCATCGATATCAGGGCCGCCATCGACCCCGTTTACGATCTGAACGGAATCCACAATTACCTGCGCCGGAAAAAAGAACTGGACCCATTCCCCGGAACCGCTGCCCTCACTGTTTTCAATCCACCCGGTGCTGGAGTTGCTGTCGGTAAGATACCTGCTGTCAAAGACGGTTTCATTTTCCATGGGCACAAAAGAAGAGGCGCGGACGTGAAAAGGCTGGGCAACGGCTATGGAAGGAAGCGCCATAAAACAGATCAGAAAAATAAATTTGCGCAACATATGAAAATCTCCGGGAATGATAGTCTGGTAAAAATTTTAACTTATGCGAACGGGGAAGTTATAACGAAATGAGGATAGGCTGAAAACAGAAAAAAGCCCGTCTTTCAACAGAAAAACGGGCTTACGAGCAAATTCATGCTCTAAAAAAGACAGTCAAACTATATATTGACTACCAGCGGGGGCGCGGTGCACGGGGCTTCGCTTCGTTAACCTTGAGGTTACGACCGCCGAAGTCTTTACCATCCAGATTGTCGATAGCTTCCATTGCGCCAGCGTCTTCCATTTCAACAAAGCCGAAGCCGCGAGGACGACCGGTTTCTCTGTCTTCGATGAGTTTAACAGATACAACTTCACCGAAAGCTTCGAAAGCAGCGCGTACTTCGTCTTCAGTTGCAGACCAGGGCAGGTTACCGACATAGATGTTCTTGGACATTAAAAATTCTCCTAAAAGGTGTAAAAAACTTTCACGCAAATGCGTCAGGCATAAAAAAAAGGGCAGCGTACAAAGATGCGCACACTGCTCCTTGATATACCTTTTTAAACTAAAACCAACTTCCTTCGCGGAGGCCGTTGGCAACTAAAGACACTGTTTGACTACTTCCATGCAAATGTCAAGGGAAATATTTCAAAAATAAATTATTTTCACATAAAAGTTACATGAAGCAGAGAAAGAACAGTTCGCTTATACTTTGGAAAAACGTGATGAACTGCGCCTTCTTCTTGAAGGACGACCTGTTTTACGCTTTACGCTGTCCTCGCCGCTTCCTTTAGAATTACCGGGCTTGCGTTTCCGAGCCGGACGGGAATCACGCCTTTCATCAGAATGCTTTGCCGGGCCGCTGCTTTGTTTGCGACCTCCGCCGGACTTACGTCTGTTATCGGACCTGCGATTTTCGTCTCTACCGCGATTTTCAGCAGTGTCGCGGCCTTCGGAAGATTTACGGCCTCTACCCGGCTTACGTCTGCTATCCGATCTACGCTCTTCATCCCTGCCGCGATTTTCATCAGCATTACGCCCCTGAGAAGGCTTACGTCCTCTTCCCGGCTTACGCTCTCCGGAAGGCTTTCGTCCTCCCCCCTTTCGCGGAGCCGGGGCCGGATGGGTATTAGGCTTGTCGTAATCAAAATCTTCCACAGTACGATGCTCAATGGAATAGCCCACAGCTTTTTCAATCTCACGCATGAGCCGCAGGTCATCGCGGGTCACAAAGGTGAATGCACTGCCGCTGCGCCCGGCGCGGCCGGTGCGGCCGATACGGTGGGTGTAGGTTTCGGCTGTGTCGGGAATATCCAGATTTAGCACATGGGTGATGCGGTCGCAGTCAATGCCGCGTGCGGCAATGTCAGTGGCGACCATCACTTTAAATGTTCCGTCACGGAATCCGTCGAGGGATTTCTGACGCTGGTTCTGGCTCATATTACCCTGTAAAAAAGTAGCCTTGTGTCCGCGTGCGGCAAGACGGCGGGCAAGGTTCTTGGCCTTGTGCTTGGTGCGGGTGAAGACCAGCATGCTGTCGTAATCAGTCTCTGCAAGGACCTTGAAAAGCAGGTTGTTTTTCAGATGCTGGCTGACCGGGTAGAAAGCATGCTCCACGGTCTTGGCCGGGGCGGTGTTGGCCACCTGCACAGTTACCGGGCGGTATAGAATTTTATCCGCAAGGTCACGAATATCATTGGGCATGGTCGCAGAAAAAAGCAGGTTCTGACGACGCTTGGGCAGCTTGGCCATAATCCGGCGGATATCAGGCAGAAAGCCCATATCCAGCATACGGTCAGCCTCGTCCAAAACAAGAGTATCCACCTTGTCCAGCTTGATCACACCCTGATTCATCAGGTCCAGCAAGCGTCCGGGACAGGCAACCACGATGGAAGAACGCCGTGCAGCCTGAATCTGGGGCATGGCCCCCACTCCGCCGAAAACAGCGGCACTGCGGATTCCGGCCTCAATACCAAGCTCCATGATATTATCATGAATCTGCAGGGCAAGTTCACGGGTCGGGGCCAGCACCAACACGCGAATCGGTCCCTGACCGGAGAATTTTTTCTCCAGCAAGCGCTGCATGATAGGCAGGGCAAAGGCTGCGGTTTTACCGGTTCCGGTCTGGGCAAGGCCCATAACATCATGGCCGTTGAGCACTTCAGGAATGGCCTTGGTCTGAATGGGGGTCGGCGTTTCATAGCCGCAAGCATCGATTCCGGCCATTATACGCCGGTCAAAAGAAAATTGTTTAAAACTCACAAATATATCCAGTGGTGAAAGGACTTAATCCGACGGTCACGCGTGACGGTAACCGTGCTGCGGAAATAATTTCCGAATATTTAATAATCTCTGGGACGTAGAGGATAAAGGGCTTCTATATACGAAGCGGATTTTCCAGAAAAAGAATATTATCTTTGCATGCGTCCAGTCACGCCGAGGTGGGAGTTAGTGACTTATTATGCGGCAAATGTAAAGAAAAATGTTCAGGCTAGGGATAGCCCAACTCCTTCAACACTTCGCCGTATCTATTATGAATCTCCTGCAGCTGCTCCTCCGACAACTTTTCTTTATAATCCCCAACAACACCTTTCCTGTCGTGACTCCCAACATCTTCTTTACCGGCATTGCGTCCGGTTGCAACTTTGAAAGACCTTTTCTCCACAACCTCAATCAGCTGGGTCATATTGACAGGGATCTCCAGATGTTTACAAATTTTTGTCAGATAATAGGGTGTATCCTCTTTAAGCTCTTCATATTTAACCGCAAGATAATTCGGATGAGACAGCTGCGCCCATTGTTTTACGTCATATAGATAACGATCATTTTTAGTGTCGATTTCAAATTGGAAAATCTCGTCAAAACTCATATCCGCAAAACTTTTCCTGAACTCACCTTTCTGCTTAGATTCCACATGCTTACGCATGTAAATAGACGACACAATAACATCCCTCAGATCCCTATAAAGCATAACTATCTTGAAATCGTTCTTTTCACTTTGCGTCAGGAGATGTGTATGCCAGGCAAACTCATGCAAATGCTCCAGCATGATAAATTCATTTCCCTGTTCATCGATAAACGCCTGCGGGGAAAAATCAATCTCACCTGGTACAAATTTATATTCCATACCAGTTATATCGCTAAGCATTCTTGACAACCAGTGGGTTCCCGAGCGCCATAAAGTATAAACAAGAATTCGCATTAATCCTCCTTTATCTGCAAAGCATAAAACTCTATTCAAAATACAAATATAACTTTGCTTTAAAACACTTCAACATAATTAATCAACTTAAATTATTGACTGCAAATAAAAATTCCGCAGTACCGATGCACTGCGGAATTCAAATTTTCACATATTGAATGCCCTAAAACTAATTTACGGATTCAACCTGCCCGTTCACATAATCAGCAAGGATTCTTCCCAGCCCCTCATAACCTGCCCGGTTGAAGTGAGTCACGTCCCGAGGGCCATGCAGCATCTGTGTTTTGGCCAGCTTTCTCAACTCCGGGGTGGTGTTGATGAAATCGAGATTTTCATCTTTAGTGATCTTCTCGATGTTACGCTCAACTTCCGCACCGATCCTGCGCATGTCGCTGACCTTGTAGATCTCACGTTCTCTGCCGGATTCTATATAATCGGATTCATAATCATAACATTCGGGAACCGAAGGAATGAAGACAACTGTGAACTTTGTATCCGGGTAATTCTTTTTCAGAAACTGCAGAGACTGCTGAAAAACGTACAGGCTCAAACGAATTTCCTCTTCGGTCAATCCCAAGGTGTAGCATTGCAAATCGGTTGCCACATGGTGCACCTTTTCTCCCAAACGGATATTGTTCAGGGAACTGTTAGTGGCAGCTATGTAGAAATCCTCTTCCTTTGTTTTGCCTGCAACTCCTTCAAAAGTATCAGCAACATAGTCGATTACCTTGTTGCACTGAGCGAAAAAGGCGCGGGTTACGAAAACAAGGGTGGGTGAATATTTCAGAGGATTATACTCATTCAACTCTTCAGCAACATCATGCATGAAGGACTGAAAATACTCTGAACGCTCAAGTTGCTGCTTGTCATATTCGGGATAGAAGTTTTTCCGTAGGCGGCGCCTATTGTCCCAGAGATCATTCCCGGCATAAAAGAAAACAAATGCTTCCTTGGGCGGCGCAATTTCAAAACCCGAGTAATGACTTGCGTAGTCGATAATACCAGGCAGCATAAGTGCTGAGAGCACATTGCCTGCACCGGGACGACCGAAGCTGAGCACATCACGCCCAGTTTTATCATGAATGATATGCGCAGAATGAAAAGGATCATTCGTACTTTTATCCAGAGACTTAAACCAGTCCCCTTCGCCGTAAGCATATGAATCGCCGATAATTCCGATGTAGTCATCTTTGGGCACTACACCTTCTTTGGACGACTGGCCGAATATCCGGAATGAACGCTCGAGGTATTCGTGCTTGTTCAGCGGAAGATCCGTTATCACGGTCTTGAAAATGAATTTATCAAAGATAAATACAGTAAACGCGATGCTGCTGATGACCAGCAGTGAGTTAATGATGAAACTCTTAAATTTTGACATTTTCACACTAATCAAGTTCGAACAGATTTTCCCAATCCACTTCTTCGTTCCATTCCGGCTGAGCGGTTTTTTCGAAGATGAAATCACCCACTACCAAATAATCCATGTCTGTACGCATGAAACAGGCGTAAGCATCGTTAGGAGTACAAACGATTGGCTCACCACGGACGTTGAAGCTGGTGTTAACGATAACCGCGCACCCGGTCTGCTCGCGAAAGGAGTTGATCAGCTCCCAATAACGGGGGTTGACGTCCTTATTCACAGACTGAATCCTTGCGGAATTATCAACATGGGTGATGGCCGGAATCTCGGAACGGTTCACGTACAGACGGTCATACATCTCCATCTGTTCGTAGCCTGCAGGCAGCGGATGGCATTTATCTTCCGCAACCGGGGCTACCAGCAGCATGTACGGGGACGGACTGTCGATCTCAAAGAAATTGGAAATTTCTTCTTCCATGACCGAAGGAGCAAAGGGACGGAACCCTTCCCGGAACTTGATCTTCAGGTTCAGCTTCTTCTGCATCTCAGGATTTCTGGGATCACCGATAATGGAACGGTTGCCCAGAGCACGGGGCCCGAACTCCATGCGGCCCTGAAACCAGCCAATAACCTTTCCATCATTGAGAAGTCCGCCCACTTCGGAGCAAAGCTCTTTGAAGTCATCAACCTTGCGATACGGGGCCTGATATTTACGAACCACGCGCATGGTATCAATTTCGGAGAACTGCGGTCCCAGATAGGCACCCTGCATGCTGTCCACAGATACGACAGTACGCTCGTTGGCCTGTCCGATATGCCAGGCGGCAAGTGCGGCTCCGAGCGCGCCCCCGGCATCACCGGCAGCGGGTTGGATCCAGATACTATCAAAAACTTTTTCTTTGAGCAGCTTACCGTTGGCAACGCAGTTCAACGCCACACCGCCGGCCATGACCAGATTATTACACCCGCTCAGTTCGCGGGTGGTAGCGGCCAGCTTAAAAACTATTTCCTCGGTAATGCACTGCACAGTCCACGCGAAATCCATATATTCCTGATCGATATCAGTCTCGGGAGTACGCGGGGGCAGATCAAGAAGCTTCTCCCACTTGCGTGCGTTGAACATGGTCAGCCCGGAAGCGAAATCAAAGTATTCCATATTAAGCAGCATGGAACCATCGGGACGGACATCAATAAGGGTCTCATAGATAGCTTCCTTCCACTTCTTGACCGCAGGATTGGAAGGATTGCCGTAAGGAGCCAGTCCCATGAGCTTGTATTCACCGGAATTGACCTTGAATCCGCAGAAAGCGGTCACCGCGGAGTAGAACAGTCCCAAAGAATGGGGAAAATGCAGTTCGCGCAGGATTTCAATATCCTTGCCGCTTCCTTTGGAAATTGTCGTGGTCGCCCATTCGCCGACACCGTCCACGGTAAGGATGGCCGCTTCTTCAAAAGGGGAAGGATAAAAAGCACTGGCGGCATGGGAAAGGTGGTGTTCCGGAAAAAGCAGCTTGTAACCGGATTTCCCGAACCGTGCCAGCTCCTTTTTGAGCATATGGCGCATGAAGAGCTTTTCTTTAATCCACACCGGCATGGCGGTGATGAAACTTTTCAGCCCGGCAGGGGCAACCCCGTTATAGGTTTCCAGCAGCCGCTCAAACTTGAGGAACGGCTTGTCATAGAAGGCCACAGCCTCCACGTCCGCCAGAGTGAGTCCGGCCTCTTTAAGCACGTATTCGATGGCCTTGCGAGGAAACGATTCATCGTGCTTCTTGCGAGTGAAGCGCTCTTCCTGTGCGGCGGCAACAACCTTGCCGTCAACCAGAATCACAGCAGCTGAATCGTGATAAAAGGCCGATATTCCGAGAATTGCTTTTTTCATAATCAATTAGAATATAGTGTAAATAAAAGGAGCAATGGCTGAACCGCTGGTGAATACAATCAGAAAACCGAACAGCAGCAGGACAATAACAATAGGCAGCAGCCAAAATTTTTTACGCTCTTTGAAAAAACCGAGCATATCGGAAAGAAAATTCATCTCAAAATCTCCTTAGAAGGGATATTCAATATCTTTTGGTTGGAACTTGTAATCTCTTTGTACAAAAACGGACTCTGCATCTTTCTTCCATTTACGGGCGGCCATGGGATCGTGCCCGAAAACCTTGAGAACCAGAGCCAGCGGAGTGAGCATTACGTAGTAAAGCAGAGTGAGGATCACTTTGGACATAACCGCACCCAGCAGAGCGGAAAAACCCAGCCAGAGCTTTGCAGGCAAAGTATATACTTTCGGCACAATCATATTGACCAGCAGCAGCCCTACGGCTGCGAAGAGGTACTCGTCCTGCCTAAGCACAAGATAGGTAATCAGCGCAATCAGCACGAATGCCATTCCTGTATCGGAACACTCTTTTTTAGAAATCTTTTTATTCAATGACATTTTTTAACCTGATTTTTTTACCACAAAAGGGGAAATAACAACTTGTGACTTCTCGTATGATAATTCCCTTTGAAAGGCAATTGTTTTCCCAAAGATAGATTAGGCGGGTCTAGGCTTCGCTAAAGTTTGAGGACCATTTGGATACAGCTACAAAAAAATTCCGCAGCACCGGGATGCTGCGGAATTTAATATTCAAATCAATATCCCCCGAAGGGAATCAGATTAGTAGCGGTAGTGATCAGGCTTGTAAGGACCGTCAACAGCAACGCTGATGTAATCGGCCTGTTCTTTGGAGAGAACATCAAGCTCTACACCGAGGCGTTCGAGGTGGAGTCTTGCAACTTCTTCGTCCAGTTTCTTGGAGAGAATCATTACTTTGGGCTCGTACTCGTTCTTGGCGAGGTCGATCTGAGCCAGAGCCTGGTTGGTGAAGCTGTTGGACATTACAAAGCTGGGGTGTCCGGTAGCGCAACCGAGGTTTACAAGGCGTCCTTCAGCAAGAACGATAACGGACTTGCCGGATTCCATAACCCATTTGTCAACCTGAGGCTTGATTTCGATCTTCTTGGCTGTCTTGCTGTCTTCAAGGTAGCCCATTTCAATTTCGTTATCAAAGTGACCGATGTTGCAGATGATTGCTTCATCTTTCATCTTGGAAATATGCTCGCCGGTGACAACGTGGTAGTTACCGGTGCAGGTAACGAAAACATCGCCGCGTTCAACAGCGTCGGCCATTTTGCATACTTCGAAACCTTCCATGGCAGCCTGCAGCGCGCAGATGGGATCGATTTCAGTAACCAGAACACGGGCACCGAAGCCGCGCATGGACTGGGCGCAACCTTTACCGACATCACCGTAACCGACAACAACAACGACCTTACCGGCGATCATTACGTCGGTAGCGCGCTTGATGCCGTCAGCAAGGGATTCACGGCAACCGTAGAGGTTGTCGAATTTGGACTTGGTAACGGAGTCGTTAACGTTGATTGCGGGGAAGAGCAGTTCGCCTGCTTCCTGCATCTGGTAGAGGCGGTGTACGCCGGTGGTGGTTTCTTCGGAAACGCCGCGTACTTTTTCTGCAATGGCAGTCCATTTGCCGGGATTTTCGGCAACGGAAAGCTTCAGGCGATCCAGAACGCACTGGAATTCTTTGTTATCGGTCTTCTCATCAAGGATGGAAGCGTCTTTTTCAGCCTTTACACCGTGGTGGATGAGCAGGGTTGCGTCGCCGCCGTCATCAACGATGAGATCGGGACCGGAACCGTCAGGCCAGGTCAGGGCCTGCTCGGTGCACCACCAGTATTCTTCGAGGGTTTCACCCTTCCATGCGAATACTTTTGCAGTGCCGTTTTCAGCGATGGCTGCTGCTGCATGGTCCTGAGTGGAAAAGATATTGCAGGAAGCCCAGCGGATATCAGCACCGAGAGCGTGCAGGGTCTCGATTAGCATTGCGGTCTGGATAGTCATGTGCAGGGAACCCATGACTTTGAGACCCTTAAGGGGCTTTTCTTTGCCATATTTCTCACGGATAGCCATGAGACCGGGCATTTCGCGTTCGGAAAGCTGCATTTCCTTGTTACCCCAGTCGGCAAGGGAAATGTCAGCAACTTTGTAATCAAGTTTAGAATCTACTTTAAGCATTGAAGCCTCCATTTAAGGGCGCACGGCCCAAATTTTTACTTACTTTTTCTCTGATATACATACAAGGACGGTCAGTCCTTCATTTACGGGATAACGGCGGACATCCATGGAGCCGAGCCCGGCATCCTTCATCCAGCCGCTGAGTTCTTCTTCTGTAAAACCGAGTCTGCGGTCACCGAATTCACTGCGCATACGCTCATTTGAGTGGGACAGAAAATCGGCAATGACCAGCTTGCCGCCGCTGGAAAGGGTCCGCGCTGCTTCGGCAACAGCCTTGTCCGGACGCGGCAGATGATGCAGGACCATGGAAATAAAAGTCAGGTCCGCCTCCCAGTCGCGCAGGGGCAGGTGGGTCAGTTCACCGATACGCAAACTCACGTCAGGATGGTTACCCAGACGTTTCTCCGCCAGCTCCAGCATCTTGGGAGAACTGTCCACACCGATGACTGTTTCGCATTTGGAAAGCAGGCTTTCCAGCAGGGAACCGTTTCCGCAACCGAGGTCAACCCCCACTTTGCAACGGTCCACAAGGGTAAGCAGCTCGCTGTCCAGATTAAATTCACCGAACACATCGCTCTGCAAACGCTCCCAGTCCTCGGCGATTTCATCAAAAAATTTACGGGTCTCAAGATTACGCTCAGCCAGCACTTTGGTTACCCGGTGGCGGTCTTCATCCACTTCAGGTTCGTTTTCAATGAGCCAGCTGATGGATTCCGCAAAACGGTTGCCGCTGCCGGACCGGGCCAGACGATAGAAATTCCAGAGCCCTTCCCTTCTGGACTCCAGAAGGCCGCTCTCATGCATGATTTTCAAATGACGGGACACACGGGGCTGGGACATGCCCAGAACCTGCACCACCTCACCAACATTGAGTTCGTTGTCCCGCAGCATGGCTAAAAGCCTGATACGAATCTCATCGGACAACGCCTTGCTGAACTTCAAAATTTCCATCAATTACCCCATCGACAAAACATAACGACATCTTTATATAACAAAATCTCAATCTGCACTACCCATAGTACAAGAAAGCGTCAAGCACTAATATAATATGACACCGATTCTGATCAGTCTGAAACCTTTTGCCAAGCGCGGATTTAGTGTATAAAGAACCTTCACCGAGAACATTACGGGTATATCATATAATATGGCAGCAAAGAAAAAATATAACGGCCCCCGCAAACGGGTTTTCCATCCCCGGCAGCGCAAAATCCGCCACATGGGTGAAGCCATGGGGGATTATGTCTCTTCCATGGACGGCGACTACAAGCTCATGATTCCAAGACTTTGGAAGGCATGGCCGGAACTTATGGGAGAGCTGTCCGAATTCGCCAAACCGCTGGGCCACCGCAAGCGCACGCTGATCCTTGCATCCGATGATTCGGTGGCTGCGCAAGAGCTGTCATACTTCGCCCCGGAGATTCTTGAGAGAATAAATTCATTTTTTGGCAAAGAAGTCTTTGACAAGGTGCTATTCGAACTGTTAAACGGCAGGGTTCCATTGGACGGGTACGAATTAAAGCGTACTGAGTTCAAGGACGCCAAGATCAAGAAACCCGGCAAAATCGGCGGGTTGAAAGACAAATTTGATCCAGAATCGGCGGTCGGAAGATGTTATCTTAAATACGTCCGCCTTTTTGAAAAATCATAATATTTCAGGGCACAAAGCCCACCTTAAGGAGGACAATATGAGTGATGAAACCCCCACCCTCGAGAGTCTTGAACTGAAGAAGCCCCTCGAAAAAATGACCACCAAAGACCTGCGCCAGCTCTGCATCGATAAAATGCCCCTGATCGCTGGTGCTTCCGGTATGGACAAAGACACCCTGATTTCCAACATCAAGGAATACCTCGGAATCGAGGAAGAAGAAGGCGCAGTTTCCCCTTACAAAGATCGCATCCTCAACATCAAAAGACAAATGAGAGAAATGCGTATCGAGAAAAAAGCTGTTACTGGCCGTAAAGAGCGCGCACAGCTTCGTCGCAAAATCAACCGCATGAAAAAGCAGACCCGCGCTCTCGCTAAGTCTGTATAATTATTTTATTTTCGAAATACTTTAATAATTTCGAAAATAGTTGTTGACAGGAAGAGTCATTCCAAATAAACACTCTTCTCGTTGCTGGGACATCGTTCAATTGGCAGGACGACGGGTTCTGGTTCCGTTAATCAAGGTTCGAGTCCTTGTGTCCCAGCCAACAACAAATTTTATGAGATGCGTCCCCATCGTCTAGCCTGGCCCAGGACACCGGCCTTTCACGCCGGCGACGGGGGTTCAAATCCCCCTGGGGACGCCACTTCATAAAAAAGACTTGAACTGCCAGACCAAGTCGACCTAAAAATCACGCTTCACGCTAAAAGGCCATAGTGAAGCAGGTACATATTCAAGATGCGTCCCCATCGTCTAGCCTGGCCCAGGACACCGGCCTTTCACGCCGGCGACGGGGGTTCAAATCCCCCTGGGGACGCCACGAAATTTCTAAGCCCGATTCGCAAGAATCGGGCTTTTTCGTTTTCTGTGTATCCAGCCAGAACAAAAAAACTTGCTCTAGAATATGAGAACATATAATTTACCGTGAAACTCATAAGTACTTCTTCACATTAAATCTTAGGAGATTTTATGCGCGTTCTGCTAAGCGGCGATTTTAACACACACGAGTTTCAATACGTAAAGGACAACAAGAACCTAAGCATTGATACGTACTCGCTTACAAACCGCACAGAAGACCTGCCGGACTTTATCCGTCAATGCAAAAAATATGATTTATTAATATTCAATATTACAGAGCAGATCACCACTGAGTTCATAAAGGATCTCCACGAACTGAATCTGCTTTCAGCTTTCTCCAATCTGACCTGCCGTAAAATCTTATGTTCGCAGGCCTCTGCTCAGACAGCAGCTCCCCCAGCTCAAAAATATTTCGACACTTATTATACAACACATTTCAGCAACGACAAATTACTGGCTAATATAGTTCTAAGCTGCGCTAATTCCAATGTGCCATTCACAGAATATTGTCGGTTAATGGAAAGCATAAACAATGAAAGCCTTTCCCTCAGCATGCATAGCACTACTCAAGAATTGGCTTCAATCACGGAACAGGCCAATAATGTTTTGGACTACTCCATTTACCAGCACCTTATGGTAAGTACTTTGTTTTCCCACCAAGCTGCCGGAGATCTTTCCGTAAAATTATACACCAAGCTCGCTGGAAACATATATCGGGACAACTTGGATTTCTTTGCGAAGACACATCTGTATGAATCAAATTTACAATTGCTTGACGGGTGCTACAGGACCATAGGTCTTCTTAATTGTCAGGATAATTTCACTTCCGGCGAGGCGACTTTTCTGCAGCAATATCTGGGGAGCATTTCCGACCCCACGATACTAGACATCGGTGCACACAATGGATCTTATTCTGCACTAGCAAAAAAGATTCAACCCTCAGCGAAAATTTACGCATTTGAACCGTCGCCAAAGACTTTTGCAAGACTACGAAGCAATGCCAAAGAACATAACTTTTTTTCTTTTGAAATAGGCTTTTCAAACAAAGAAGGCACCGCCAGACTTTACGACAGAACTGATTGCGACGGTTCAGAACATGCTTCACTTTACCGTGATGTGATCAGCGATATTCATTGCCAAGACTCCTACTCGGAAGAAATATCTATCACCACTGTTGATTCTTTTGCAGAAAAAGCGGGCTTATCCTTTATCGACTTATTAAAAATTGACACCGAAGGACATGAATATCAGGTTTTGCAAGGAGCAGCGAACATGCTTGCGCAAAATAAAATCAAGGCAATCCATTTTGAATTTAACGAGATGAATGTCTTCAGTCGTGTTTTTATGAAAGACTTCTATGAACTGCTCCCGGATTATTCATTTTACAGAATGCTCCCGGACGGACTCATACCTCTCGGGCCGTATAAACCGGCGACACATGAACTTTTTGCATTTCAAAACATTGCGGCATTGAACAATTCATTATTTCAATAGCAAAATGATGGCCTATGCCCTCCAGCTGACTTCATGACGCGTCGCCTTATCTATAATTATTTCTTCTCAGCCACTGCACCGGCCTTTCACGCCGGCGACGGGGTTCCCCCTTGGGGACGCCACGAAATTTCAAAGCCCGATTCGCGAGAATCGGGCTTTTTCGTTTTCTACGAACAACTCCCCTTCCTCACTTGCCCAAGCCTCTATCCATATGGTATGACTTAGTCATACCACAGGAGAATACCATGCCTAATGTCGAAAAAATCACCATAGCATTGACCCCGGAGCTTTCCGCACTGGTCAAAGAATCTGTCGAGCAGGGCGACTACGCTTCCACCAGCGAAGTCATTCGCGATGCCCTGCGGGACTGGAAGCATAAGCGCGCCCTCCGGGATAAAGAGATAGAGGAAATACGCAAGCTCTGGAAAGAGGGAATTGAAAGCGGGCCGGGGCGGTTTGGGAGTATAGATAAGTTGATTGGCGAGGCTAAGAATCGGCTTGAGGATGAACGGTAAGACTCATGGCGCAGTTCACACTCCTACGCAAAGCTGAAGATGACCTCATTGAGATATGGAAATATATTGCTGAAGACGATCAAGACGCTGCAACACGTACACTTCGCTCACTTGAAAAGAAATTTCATCTACTTGCTGCAAATACAAAGCTAGGCCCGGCAAGGCCGGACATTGCCCCGGATTTACGTTACTTTGTGGATGGCAATTATTTGATACTGTACCGCGAAGCTGGTGATGGTATTGAGATTGTTCGTGTGGTGCATGGGGCACGGAATCTAAAGGCACTTTTTGAGAATAAAAACAGTATTTAGCTTCTAGCCCTAAATACAGATTTTGACGGAGAAAAAATATGCTTCAAATGTTATCAACATTCGGATTAGGTGCCCTTACGGTTGCCGTTGTTCAATTCTTCATGACAATTTACCGTGATAAAAAGACACTTCAATTTCAAGAAAAGAAAGATGCATATTTAGGATTATTGGAAGCTTACCACTTAGCAGCAGTAAAACCATCACCAGAGGCAGCAAAGAACTTTGCGCTCTGGCAAATGCGTTGCGAACTTGTCGGCAATGAAGAAGTAGTTAAATCAATTCAAGAAATAGTTGATACGAATGAAGACTATGCAAAAAGATCTCTAGCTCATGAGAAAATGAAGAAAGCCATGAGAAAAGATTTAAAAGTAGCTTAGCACATCCCCCGCCCCCGCTCATAATACCCCCGCATCTCCTCCTCAGGCACCATACTCCCGCCAGTACACCAGACAAGATGCGTAGCCCGATCCATTTCCCCAGCCAATCCATGCAACGCAAGATATTCCTTATCCCCCAGCACACGGACAATTCCGGGAACACCTGCCACAGCGGAAGGTTCAAGAGCCAAATCCTCGCTATCAGCCATCATGGCCAGATAGCGATATAAATTCTCATCACTGACCGTATAAACCCCGTCCAGCAGTTCATGCATGGTCCGCCCCACAAAACCGGAAGGACGTCCTACGGCCAGACCGTCTGCGGCAGTGAGGTTATCGATTCCGAAATCCTGCACGCTGACCCCGTCATGCAATCCGGTATACAGTCCCAGAAGCATAGCCGGGGAATGAGTAGGTTCTGCAAAAATACAATGTACATTGTCCTGAAAAGCCAGCTTCAGGCCGAAAGCCACCCCGCCGGGACCGCCCCCAACACCGCAGGGCAGATAGGCAAACAAAGGATGATCCGCATCAACCACAATTCCCAGCTCAGCAAACTGTTCCTTGAGCCGTTCGGCAGCTACGGCATAACCCATGAAAAGGTTGATAGAATTTTCATCATCAACAAAATAACAACTGGAGTCGGAAGCAGCCTCTTTACGTCCCTCGGCCACGGCCAGACTGTAATCCGACTCATATTCCAACACATTCACGCCCTTGGAGCGCAACATATCTTTTTTCCACTGCCGGGCATCTGCGGACATATGCACGCTGACCTTGAACCCCAACTGCGCACCCATGATGCCGATGGAAAGCCCAAGGTTACCCGTAGACCCCACGGCAATGGAATATTTCCCGAAGAAGGAACGAAACTCATCTGAATCCAGAACAACGTAATTATCATCCAGTGCCAGCAATCCGGCCTCAACGGCCAGAAACTCAGCATGTTTCAAGACTTCGTAAATCCCGCCACGGGCTTTGATGGAACCGGAAATTGGTAAATGGCTATCGCATTTAGCGAGCAACCTACCGGGCAAAAATTGTCCAAACAACTCTTCCAGCACTCCTTTCATGGCCGTAATTTCCTGAACCGGAGATTCGATATGCCCGTTCGCTGCGGCTGTTTCCGGGAAAACTTTCGCAATATACGGGCTGAATCTTTCCAACCTGTCTGCAGCGTCCTGAACCTCAGCCCCGCCGAACGGAATGTTGAAAATAGTTTCCGCAAATTGCTTTGTACCGGGATTGAACCAACTCACTTCTTTAAGTGCTACCAGATCCGCGATGATCCGGTGTTCAGCGATCCACTCATCCATACTTCTGCCGTTGATTTTGTTGTCCTGCACAGCTTTCCCCCAAAAGATGATTTGTCAGGGCAACAATAGGGCATATCGAGATATTCACCAACCAAAATCCAGCCCCCTTCACTTTTTCCAAAAAAGTCTTATTTTCTTGTTGACAGTAACCCCGATTCTACATAAAAGGTTTTCTCCGCTGCTGGGACATCGTTCAATTGGCAGGACGACGGGTTCTGGTTCCGTTAATCAAGGTTCGAGTCCTTGTGTCCCAGCCAGCCAAATTTCTATCCGCTTCGCTAAAGTGTCAGGCCACTGAAACGGATATTTTAAGATGCGTCCCCATCGTCTAGCCTGGCCCAGGACACCGGCCTTTCACGCCGGCGACGGGGGTTCAAATCCCCCTGGGGACGCCATCAGCACTCAAGACTTAAAGTAACCAGCTTAAGTCTTTACATAACCGGCTTCGTAAGTAGTGATTCAGGCCACTGAAGCAGGTCCATATATTTAAGATGCGTCCCCATCGTCTAGCCTGGCCCAGGACACCGGCCTTTCACGCCGGCGACGGGGGTTCAAATCCCCCTGGGGACGCCACTTTTCCTAAAAAAAGGATTGAATCTTGCGATTCAATCCTTTTTTGCTTTCCGGGTCGGACAAAATTACTTGTTACCTGTGACCACACCGCTACGCTGTACAAATTTCACCTCCCCGTCCCGGTCTACATAAATCGCTTCCGGGAGCGCACTTAGTTTCTTAACGGCCATTATCCTGCCGTCCGCCGCCACTTTGATTACCCGCCGCTGCGAACTGGAAAGTACGTAGAGGGAATTATCCGGACACACGGCCAGACCGCTTATGCGCCCGAATCCGTCCGCAAAACGCACCCACTCTCCATCGCCGTACACAACATAAACAATGCCCTCATCCTGATCGGCTATGTAGTGGCTGCGCTTCCCCTCGGCCACCAGCATGCCCGCCGCAGACGGCTTTGCCGTCACACTCAATACAAACGCAAGAACAATCGCCGCAAGCGCACTCCGGCTCACAAATCCTGAAAAATACAATCCGTACATTTTGCTGACCTCCATTTAGTGTTTGATTAAACCTATGTCAGCATATAATACGAATCCAATACCATTTAACCATTCTTTAAGATCAAAAAGGTATCATTATGCGCATGCGTCAACTTCGCTACTTCATAGCCGTTGCAGAAGAACTCCATTTCGGAAAGGCTGCGGAAAGACTGCACATCCAGCAGCCGCCGCTGAGCAGACAGATTCAGAACATGGAAGAAGAACTGGATGTCCAGCTATTCAAACGCACCAACCGCAAAGTTGAACTGACCGATGAAGGCAGCTATTTCCTGCAGGAAGCCAAGGAAATGCTGGCCATCATGGACCGCTCCAGAACAACACTGCAAGCCATGGGCGACGGCACAGCGGGCAAGCTGCAAATCAGCTTTATCTATCTGGCTCTTTCCTCTTCATTTCCACAAATCATAGGCGATTTCATCAAACAATACCCGGATGTGGATGTCAGTCTCTACGACGAGAACACCTATTCTCAGGTCAACGCAGTAAAAGAAGGCACCCGCCATGTGGGCTTTGTGACCATGAATCTGGTAGATACCAAGGGCCTTGAAAGCATGACCGTGCACAAATCGACCACTTGCGCCGCCATCCCGGCAAGCCATCCCCTTGCTGAAAAAGATGTGCTGACCCTGAAAGATATCTCGGCACTGCCCTACATCTGCAGCACAGATTCATACTGCCGCATGCGTGTAAAAGAAATGCAGCGCATCTTCGCCCAACGAGACCTTGAGCTGAAAATAGGCATGCAGTACGAGCGCAAACATACCGGAAACGTCTTCGTAGCCGCCGGGCTGGGCTGGACCGTCATCAACACCGATTCCACCGGAACCATCCCCGACGGCATCGCCCTCAAGCCATTGGAGATTGAACTGCATCCCTTCGAGATCGGCATGATCTGGAATGCTGAACGCATAACCCCGCTGGTGCGCAATTTTATTGAGTTTTATCGGGAGCGGGTGGATGAGTGATGGTTTTGTGCTTGATTAGATTGCGGTGTTTATTCTAATCAGGATTTGATTAGAATAAACACCCAATGACAATTTCACTGCAAAGGATTTTTGATGCCACAATTTAGTGACTATATCGTCTATGTCGATGAAAGCGGTGACCATAGCCTCACTTCAATAAATAAAGACTACCCTGTTTTCGTCCTGTCATTTTGCGTCTTTCATAAAACGACCTATGCCAATAGCGTTGTTCCCGACTTGATAAACCTGAAATTCAAACACTTTGGGCATGACATGATTATTCTCCATGAAAGAGAAATAAGAAAACAAAAACGACCATTCAACATCTTGCGAGACAGAGAGTATCGCAACACATTCCTGAACGAACTGAGTTCTTTTGTAGAACAATCAGATTTCACGCTAATCTCTGTTGCAATAAACAAACTCAACTTAGTTTCGCAATACACAGATCCACAAAATCCATATGAAATGGCAATGAAGTATGGCTTGGAACGAATTTTCCATTTTTTGGAACAGAACAATCAAGAAAAATTAAAAACGACCTTTATATTCGAGAGCAGAGGAAACAGAGAAGACAAAGACTTGGAACTTGAATTCAGGAGAGTGTGCGATGGGGCCAACTGGAGGCAAATACCATTTCCGTTTAAGCTCAAAATGGCTTCCAAAAAATGCAATTCCTGCGGTTTGCAACTAGCAGATTTAACAGCACGCCCGATAGGACAACATGTTCTGAATCCTTTTAAAAGAAGCAGGGCTTTTGATGCACTGTCCCCCAAACTATATTCTTCTAATGGAAGTACTTATGGGTGGGGATTAAAAATATTTCCCCGATAAAAAAACGAAAGGCCCCAACGCCAAACGCTGAAGCCAAACGCCGATCGGGAACGCCCAATCCAGTTACTTATGAAGTAAGCATATCCTGACTCTATGTCAACTGGCATAATTTAAATTGTCAGCAGACATAATTTGAAAATTATCATAAAGGACCCCAACCATGCCCAACATCCCCACCCCAGACCAATGCGAACAAATCCTCGCCTCCCACAACACCCCGGAAGCGACCATAATCCACTCCCGAATGGTCCGCGACGTGGCCAGAAGCATCGGACGCGATTTGAAATGGCTGCGCGACCGGGGGCCGAACCTGGCCCAGATTACCGCAGCAGCCCTCTTACATGACATAGCCAAAGGACAGGCTGACCATGCTGCTGCCGGGGCAGAGATTTTACGCGGTGAAGGGTATGACGAGGTGGCGGATATAGTTGCCGCCCATAACGATCTTGAATATTCCGGCGAGCTTCCGGTCACTGAGAAAGAAATCGTCTTTATTGCCGACAAACTGGTCAAAGGCGACCAGATGGTCACAGTTATATATATGTATGACCACAAGATCGAAGCATGTGGGAATGACGCCCAAAAAGCAGCTGACCTGAAACGGCGCAAGAAAGCCGCCCTGCGCATCAAGACAGCTATTGAGCAGGAAACAGGCAAGAACCTCGAAGAACTGGCTATTGCCGAGAACTAATCTTTCCCACCGTAACTTATTTTCAAAAAAGCCCGTAATCAGAATTGGTTCCGGGCTTTTCTGCTAAATTCTTACTGGTCTTTCCCCACTATCAGGGTGTACGATATGGAACGACTTAGGAGATCTCAGGCAACTCAGTTGCAAAATCGTAACAACATCGCAACTTTTATGCTGCAATGTTCATTTAAACATTGATCGGATAAGCAAAACAGCAAATAATATTTCGTACATAAACAGACGAGCCTCTGGAGAACAGCTATGGCAAAGAAAAGTAAAATCGAAAAATATATCCAACCGGGAGAACTTCCGACTTTCCTGCGCAAAATGGCCGATGCCATTGAAAACGGAGCCTCGGAAGAGGATGCCTATCTGGTTATGATTGAGGGTTTTAAAAAGCTCAAAATCAACATCCGTAATGAATTCGGGCACACAGCGGTAAAGGTCACTGCCAAACCCATGCCTGCGGAAAAAGAAGACATTACTGAAAATGCAGCCCCGGATTCTGCAGAGAAAGAAAGCTCAGACAAGCCCAAATACAAAAATCTGAAAAAACGCATGAAAACTTCCTTCAAAGTCATCTTCAAATCCGTACATGCCGGAACCATCCCTCCTGCTCAGGTGGTGGAGGAATTCATGGCTGATTCACAGCTTATGATCAGCTATGAAGGCTACGGCGATGAGTACTATGATGAATACATGGCAGCATGTGACAGCTTTCAGCAGGCATGCAACGATTCAGACGTTGAAGCCGCCCACAAAGCCTGTGACGAAATCAACAGCATCACCGCACACTGCCATTCACGGTATAAATGAGAGGACAAAATGAACGCAGCAGCATCCTGCCCCGCGGCAGTAAAAGTATCCCCTGAAATCACAGATGATGATCGCCAACTCTTTCACGAGGTAATATCCACAGAACTTGCCGACTGGCAGATCGAACAGGTGGTCACCCCTTCCAAGGTGCATGCCCGGCAGGAAAACCTGCTGGCTGTACACTGGCACCCGGAATTCGTGCCCTTCAAATACATCACCCAGCGCGTGGACAGGATGTTCCCCAATGTGCACGACAAACTCATGATTCCCACCCAGCACAATGTGCTCATGAGCTATGGCGACTACACCGGGGTGGAAGTGGACTGCTATGCCAGCGGCTTCAACCAGAAAGTGCAGCTCCTGCTCCATTTCGAAAACGAAAAAGTGGAAAATGCCGACGTGCTCAAATCCATGCTGGCCCACACTTTCAAATACCGCTCCTCACAGCTTTTCCAGTACATGGACACCATCACCAAGCCCATGGAAGAACGCATTGGACTGGCGGCAAAATCCACCGGTGCGGATGAGGACCTTGTGGAAATGGTCCGGGTCTATGTGACCAAAATCCAGACCATGCTTGATGAAGAATGGTCCAGCGTGCCCAAGGATTCCATCAAGAACAAACTCCTGCGCAACTACTTTGATGCCATGCGTCCCAAATACGGCGACACCCTGATCAACCGCATTCAGGCATACCTCAAGGCGGTAAAAAAGCTGGTCAAAGCCGACTTCTCCCTGAAATTCTTCTACCGTGCTACCGAGGTAATCGAAGAAGCGCGCGCTCTCGGCGGTTGTGTGGTCATCCCCCACCCGGAAGAATTCTGGCCCATTCTGCTGGCAAAATACGATGTGGACGGCATCGAGGTCTGGAACCCGCAATCCCAGCGTTATACCGATTTCCTTATTTCCGTGGTCAACGAGCAGAACCTTTCCCGTCCTGCCGGGAGCAAAGAACTGCTCATCTTCATGGGCGACGACTGCCACATGAGCGAAAAGACCAAAACCGTCGAGACTCAGGACGCAGCCAAGGCTGCCCGCGAAATCGGCCTCCAGCCCGCATGGGATGACCTGAACATCAGGAAGAAGCTGATTGTGGCTGGAATCGACCGCCCCTCGGTAATTGAAGAGTACAAAGCCCGCATGGCCGGTTAGCAGACCTGCTTTCGTCATCGAATCTTTACATTGCTGCAATAATTAAAAATTCCCAGAGTGCTAGTAAGCAGCAAAACCTCTATGGAGAAATCTGATGGCCAGCGAAAAAAAATTCGTATTTGAATCACTTCAGGACGCGGATACCATCCGCACTTTCCTGCAATCCCTTGTTGATGGCTTTGAGTCCGGAACAATCAATCTTTCCACCAACGGTGATAACATTGAACTCCAACCGGAAGGTCTGCTCAATTTTACTGTTAAAGCGAAAAGAAAAGCAGGAAGCAACAAAATCAATATCAAGATCGGCTGGAAAGATTCCAGCGCGGAAGCTGACACAAATAACAAAACACTCAACATTGATACCTAGACATGCTCACATTTGAAGGATTGGATGAAAACTTCAAATTCCTCATCATTGAGGTTTTGAATCAGCTTAAGGCCACACGGGAATTCGTTAATTCACCTTCCCGTTCCCTGTTTCGCAAGATAACTTCACGGGAAGACTATATCGATAATCTTAAAACCGTGATTGAAAACAAAGCCTATTCACGCATCAACAGCACATTGGACCTCGACCCAAAACTGCTGAACAAGATCAGGGCCATTCAGCTCTCCTCAGTGAATCTGGAACGTATCGGCGACCATTGCGTCAATATCGTCAACCAGATGGCCTACCTTGAGGACAAAAGCTATGTGAACCGTTACGAGTGCGCAGAAGCATTCGACATCATTGAAGGTGCTGTAGGAAAAATCACTACAAGCTTCACTTCTGATGATATGCCCACGGCTCTTGAAATCTGCAAATCAGAAAACAGTCTGGATTCACTTTACAAGGATAATTTCAACCGCATCATGGCTGAAATGGGGAGCGGTAAGAATATCCCCAATTTAGTAACCTGCCTGTTCATTTTCCGCTATCTGGAACGCATTGGCGACGGGTTGCTTAACATCGGTGAAGCGATCATTTTTTCCATCCTCGGCGAACGCATCAAGATTGAGCAATTCGAATCCCTGCAGCAGACCCTGAGCGTTTCCGGCTATGAGGGATCATTCTCCGACATCGACTTTCAGGGTATCTGGGGCTCCCGCTCAGGGTGCCGCATCGGCCGGGTTCAAGCCAAGGACGATGACAACACGGACAATCCCCCGGTGGCACAGGGTAGCATCTATAAGGAAGGCAACCTCGATAAAATCAAACTCGAAAAGCAAAGCCTTGAACAATGGAACAAGCGTTTTCCGGGCATGGTTCCGGAAATATTCGGTTTCCATGAGACCAAAGATGAGAACAAAGGCTCCATGCTGGTCGAATTTCTGCCCGGCTGTACCCTCGACACCATGATCCTGACCTCGGACGACAATGATCTGGAAAACGGACTGTTCACTCTTGAGCAGACTCTGCGTCATGTCTGGACCAATACCATGAAGAAACAGCCCATCCGCACCACCTTCATGGAGCAGCTTAAATCCCGCCAGAACGGAGTCTTACAGGTTCACCCGGAATTCAACCGCAACGGACGCCAGATGGGCTCTGCGGAAATCATTTCATCCGCAGAGTTGCTGGATGAATGCGCGACCATTGAACAATCGCTTCCGGCACCGTTTACTGTATTCATTCACGGCGATTTCAACTGCAACAACGTTGTTTACAGTGCCCACGACGAAAGGGTCAGGTTCATCGACCTGCACCGTTCCCGCGATTTCGACTACATTCAGGACCTTTCCGTATTCCTCGTGTCCGGTTTCCGCATGCCTGTTTTCGAACGGCCCATCAGAAACAAGATCAACGCGGTGGTCTCGCGCATGTACAGCTTCGCTGAAGAATTCGCCAATGAATTCAACGATGAAACATGGCAGGCCCGTTTGTCACTAGCCTTGGCCCGTTCCTTCTACACTTCCACCCGCTTCGAATTCAACTACGCTTTTGCCAAGGAGATGTTCAACCGCTCCATGTTCCTGCTGGAAAAAATGAACCGCTACAGCGGTAAATGGAATAACTTTATTCTGCCCGAAGACATTCTTCACTACTAAACAAGCTAATTGAAGGTGCAAACTATGAAAATAGGTGTAATCGGCCTTAAGGGCGCATGGTCATCCGAACAACTTGCCAAAGCAGTGACCGAAAAAACCGGCCGGGAAACAAAGATTTTTGAAATGCAGGACGTGCGTCTGGACCTGCCCTCCGGGCGGGCCATGGTGGAAGGTGAAGATCTCTCCACTTACGATGCGCTGATCATAAAAAAGATAGGCAAGCAGTACTCCCCGGACCTGCTGGACCGTCTTGAAATGCTGCGCATGCTCGAAGGGCGCGGGGTAAAATTCTTCTCCTCCCCCTACTCCATCCTGCGCGTGCTGGACCGTCTGACCTGCACCATCTCCCTGCAGCTGGGCGATATCCCCATGCCCCCGACCACCATCACCGAGGACGTGGATCACGCGCTGGCCGCAGTGGAAGAATACGGCGAAGCTGTTTTCAAGCCGCTCTACAGCACCAAGGCCAGAGGCATGTTCGTACTGAAGCCCGGCCCCGATGCCCGCAGGACCATTGAGGAATACCACAAGGAGTACAACACCATGTACATCCAGAAGACCATCGACCTCAATGACTCCGATCTCGGTATCGTATTCCTCGGCGGTGAGTACCTGACCACTTACGCCCGCTGCAAGACCACCGATTCGTGGAATACCACCACAGTCAACGGTGGCAAGTACGCACCCGTTGATCCTCCGCAGGAAATCATCGACCTCGCCCGGAAAGCACAGGCCATCTTCAATCTTGACTTCACCTGTGTGGACGTGGCCATCACTCCTGACGGTCCCTTTATTTTCGAAGTATCGGCTTTCGGCGGTTTCCGCGGCCTGCTCGATGCACGCGGCATCGACGCTGCAGCCCATTACGTAGACTATGTAATTGAAAAGGTGAAAAAATAATGAACCAGTCCGCAATGACCAGATCCGCAATTGTTAAAAAGTACCGCAGCGAATTCCCGGCAACCGAGTCCATTTTCATAGACTTCGGCGGCTGCGTAATCGAAACCCGGGTCAACAACTCCGACCTGCTGGCCGATCTGAACAACTACTTCAAAGAATTTCTCGCAGATACCGATAAAGGCGACATCCTGATCACCGCCCACGAATGTCCGGCAGTGGACCTTGGCCTTGAGTACACCGTCAAGCAGCCTGATCCGGGTAAGGCTAAGATCAAGGAAGAGTTCTACAACCTTCCCGATGGCCGCGTAGTCTATAAAAGGCTGACCGGAATGGTCTTCGTTTTCGGCGAAGGTGAAAACATCGCCATGGGTCCCTGCATTGAAAACTCCAATCAGGTCATCAACTTCATCAACAACCGCTTCATTGAATACAAACTCAACAGCGGCAACTTCCTCGGCCATGCTGCCGGTGTTATTGAAAACGGTCGCGGCATCGCCATGGCCGGATTCTCCGGCATGGGCAAATCAACCCTCGCCCTGCACCTCATGAGCCGCGGCACAACTTTCGTCAGCAACGACCGGGTCATGGCTGAAGAGAACGCCGAGGGTAACGGTAAATCCCTGACCATGTACGGCGTTGCCAAGCAGCCGCGCATCAACCCCGGCACCGCGCTGAACAACCCCGACCTCTCCTGCATCGTGGCCCCTGAAGACAAGGAAAAATTCCTCGCCATGCCCAAGGAAGAACTTTGGGAACTGGAACACAAATACGATGCCCTCATCGATGAATGCTACGGCAAAAACAAGTTCGTGCTCAAAGCTCCCTTAAGCGCACTGGTCATTCTCAACTGGCAGCGCGACAATTCCGAAACCGTAATCAAGGTCGTTGACCCCAAGGAACGCAAATACCTGCTGCCCGCGTTCATGAAAGGAACCGGACTCTTCTACCTGCCCGATTCCCCTGAAAAGGAAGATGATCCCGATGTTGACGCCTATGCCGAAATGCTGGCAAAAACAACTCTCATTGAGATCAGCGGCGGTGTGGATTTCGACAAAGCCGCAGATGCCTGTCTGACGTTTATGAAGGACGGGAAAATATAATTTTTAGGCAAACAAAAAATGCGCATCAAAATAAAACGTGAAGTACGGGTACCGGACCCGATCAAGCTGGAACGGTACCGCAGAACACCGGACCTCGGTCCCAAGCTTCTATTTTTCAGCGGCGGTACTGCGCTTAAAAAGACTTCCACCGTACTGACCCAGTACACCCACAATTCCATTCACGTGATCACCCCCTTTGATTCCGGGGGCAGTTCGGCTGTTATCCGTAACCAGTTCAAAATGTTCGGCATCGGCGACATTCGCAACAGGCTCATGGCCCTTGCGGACCAGTCCGTGCTGGGCAACCCTGAAATTTATAAGCTTTTCTCCTACCGCCTGCCCAAAGATGCGGACGACAACGAATTGCGTGCGGAATTCGAAGAAATGATGGAATGTAAACACCCGCTGGTGCGCGATATTCCGTCCCCCATGCGCAAGATCATCCGCAACCATTTCATCCAGTTTGCAAACGTCATGGATGACTTCAACCTGCGCGGAGCCAGCATCGGCAACCTTATTCTCACCGCCGGATATATCAACAACCGCAGACACATCGACCCGGTGATCTTTATTTTTTCCAAGCTGGTTGAGGTGCGCGGCATTGTGCGCCCCACTGTAAACAAAGATATCCATCTGGCTGCCGAGCTGGAAGACGGGACCTTTGTGGTCGGCCAGCACCTGCTGACAGGCAAGGAAGCATCGCCCATCGGCTCCGGCATTAAAAAATTGTGGCTGGCCGAACATCTGGAAGACTCCACCCCCTGTACGATCCAGATCCGCAACAAAATGCGCAAGCTGATCAAAAGCGCGGAGCTCATCTGCTATCCGCTGGGCAGCTTCTATTCCAGCGTAGTGGCCAACCTGCTGCCCGAAGGCATCGGCACAGCTATCAGCGAAAACCGCTGCCCGAAAATTTTCACCCCCAACACCGGAACCGACCCGGAACTGAAAGGCCATTCACTGAGCGACCAGATCCACAAATTACTTTATTACCTGCGTAAGGACGACCCGGAAAATATCGCTGTAAGCGACGTTTTGAATTTTATCCTTGTGGACTCGGTAAACGGAATCTACCCCGGTGGAATCGATAAGAAAGAAATAAACAAACTCGGTATTCGGGTAATCGACTGCGAGCTTGTCAGTGAAAAAAGCACCCCTTATCTGGACCCGCTTCTTCTCTCGCAAGCCCTGCTCTCACTGACCTGATAACCGCATAAAAAGGCAGGTTCATTATGGGTAAAGAAGGAAAAGCCAAGGTCAGTCTGAAAAAGACAGTCGGACAGGAAGAAGCCATTGCCATTCTGGAAGACATCCTTAAAAGCTTCAAAGCCGGGAACATGGTTATCCAGAACGGTGAGGAATCAGTCACCCTGCTCCCCTCCGATGAAATCAACATGGAAATCAAGGCCAAAACCAAGAAGCTGAAAAACAAACTCAGCATGAAGCTCTCATGGAAAGCCGCTCCCGTAGAAGCTGAGTCCGCAAACCAGAAGACTGAACCGGAAAATCAAGCTCCTGAATCTGATTCAGGCAAAGCCAGAGTGGTCAAAAAAGCCGACAAATAGACTCTTATATTTAAACGAACAACAGCTCCCCGTGGCCATGGCTGCGGGGAATTCATTTTTTAATCTCAGTTGCCGGCTATGGATGGACAATCTTTTCAATGGTGCCATCTGATTTCATCTTATCCAGCACCTCGTTAAGCTTCGGAACGAGGGCAACATGAGGAGATTTTCTGGAAACAGCCATATAAACATGGCCGACTGCAATCGGCTTTTCCGCCCTCGAAAACATGCCTTGAAATTCAGGATACTTCTCCATTAGATAATTGAACCGGAACTCATTGCTCAGAACTAAATCAACCCAACCCTTGGAGAGCATGACAAGACCGGACTTAACACTTTGAATTTCAATTATTTTCAATGGAATTTCTACTACTGCATTTGTAAATTCCTGCCCATACTTGAATCCACGCTGACTTCCTATTGTATAAGGCTTCAAATCGGCCCACGTCTCCCATTCAACTCTGCCTAAGATATCGGGATTGTAGTAAATATACGTCGGAATGGAGAGATACGGGTCTGTAAATTCTGCATAAACCTCCCTCTCGGCGTTTTTGATAGTCATAAAACAACCGTCAAAAACACCATGTTCGGTATACTTAAGGCAACGCTTAAAGGGCAGGGCTTCCATATGGACAGTTATACCGGAACGGCGTGACAGCTCATTCATAATATCCACAGCCAAGCCACCGATATCAGTAGGGGAATCTCCATTCTTAATCGTCCACGGCGGAGAATCAGCCGAACAAAGAGTTAACTTATCCTGAGCATGCACTGGCAGGGAGGTTAAAAACAAAATTATTATCCACAAACAAGGAATTAGCTTTTTCATTTTATTAATATGCCTGAATATGACTAACAGGGCAATTAGAAGCGAGACCGCCCTCAGTCACATTGACTTTCCCCATCTACCCCTTACCTATATAGTAGGAAGGTACGTGTTTTTATCAAGCCCAACGTAATTGTACAGCCGCAAGGAGGGCCAAATGAAGTTCAATACTGTTAAAACTTTGTTTGTCATTGTTCTGGCGGCTGCAATGCTTATTTTTGCAACCGTCGCCCACGGCTCCAGTTTCAAGTTCGTGATGGAAAACAAAGGTAAGACATGGGAACTCGGCAATAATAACTATCTGGGTTCCATCGGATTCTCCAAACTGGAAGCCACCGACACCTTCACTATCGGCGACATTGACTCTCATATTGACCATGGTGTCACAGTCCGCTTCTACGCCGGAAAAGGAATGGTCGGCTACAACGAATACAGCCCGCTCACCGCTCAGTCCGTCTTCGACTACACCTCAATCGCCGGGATGCAGACCATTGAAAACGCTTTCTACGTAGAATTTGAACCCAAGAAGATTCGCTTCGCCCACTTTAATTACGGCGGACACAAGAACCTGCATGCCAACGGCAAGATGGGATTTATGGAGTCAGTTCCCGCGCCCGTCCCCATTCCCGCCACATGGATGCTCGCAGCAGCAGGACTCCTGCTCGTTACCGCAGTCAAACGAATCAAAGCCTGATCACTCTGCCCCGGCCACAAGCCGGGGCTTTTTTTTACGCTGGTCAAACCATGAATAATGCTTATCTTTTCCGAACTCCCAATCAAATTAACGAAAACAATCACAGGATATGAATATGCTGCCAGTTGTAATTGATGCGGCCCTCTGCAAAAAAGACGAGCTTTGCGTTCACGAATGCCCCCTCTCCGTACTGACCGTGGAAGAAAAAGGAACGGTTCCCACGGTCCATCCCAAAAAAGCCGGCTACTGCATAAACTGCGGGCACTGCATGGCAATCTGTCCCACCGGGGCCATCACCCTGAGTGCATTTGATGGACGGCAGGCAACACCCTTTGCCAAAGAAAATCTGCCTGAGCCGGACGCAGTTGAAGGCCTGATCAAAAGCCGCCGCTCCATCCGCAAATTCAAGAAAAAGCCAATCACTGCCACAGAAATCGGCGAGCTGATCCATATTTCCGCCTATGCCCCTTCGGGGCACAATGCCCAGCCGGTTTCATGGACCGTGCTCGATACCCCTAAAAAAGTTCATGAACTTGGTGAAGTGGTCGTTGAATGGATGCAGGAAATGGTACGCCAGAAAAATCCGCTGGCTGAAAAACTCTTTCTGGCCGGACTGGTCAATGCATGGAAGAAAGGAAATGACGTAATCTGCCGCAATGCTCCTGCCATAGCAGTTGCATGGGCACCCAAGCTGGGTATTACCCCGCAGGCGGATACAGTCATCGCCACCAACACTCTTGAGCTTGCCGCCCACGCCAGAGGATACGGCACCTGCTGGGCCGGATACGTTGTACTGGCTGCTGCATACAGCCCGAAAGTTCTGGATTTTCTCGGTATACCCGAAGGACACATGGCCCACGGGGCATTATTCTTAGGACACCCGGCTGTAAAATACAGGGCAATCCCGCCCCGGCATGAAGCAGTCGCAGAAGAAATAGATGGAAAATATATTTTCAAGGCAAAACCAAATACGCATTAAGAAATGCCTAGTACGTCTTGATTGACGTTGTTTAACCAATTAAACAGTTGTAATTTTGCATGGCAGACCGATTTTGCCTTGGTTTTTTAAGACCGTGCCGGAGCTTGGGTCGTCATGCTTTGTTCTTCTAACCCGAACCGTTGCTTGGGA
>NZ_VOIQ01000019.1 GCF_010470675.1 Desulfovibrio sp. JC010 | reverse complement strand
TCCCAAGCAACGGTTCGGGTTAGAAGAACAAAGCATGACGACCCAAGCTCCGGCACGGTCTTAAAAAACCAAGGCAAAATCGGTCTGCCATGCAAAATTACAACTGTTTAATTGGTTAAACAACGTCAATCAAGACGTACTAGGCATTATCTATTCATAAAAAGCGCGCAGCGCATCAAAATTTAAATACTGTGAAAAATAAGAATAAAGAAATTAAAGATTTGGTTTCTCTTCTGGAGAAGCATAATGAAGCATACCGTCGTGGTATGCCTACTATCAGTGACGGACGGTATGACGAGTTGACTGAGCAGCTGCGCGACCTTGATCCTGAAAACCCGTTCTTGACCAATGTAGAGCCGGAAAATTTCAGCGAAAAGGTTGAGGTGCGCCATCCCCGGCCCATGCTATCCACCGAGAAAGCGTACACCACTGAAGAGCTTGAGCGGTTTGTTTTCCGTGTGGAAAAAGAAGCCAAGGCTATGGGGATTAAGGATGTTACATACCGGATAACCCCCAAACTGGATGGGCTTGCCGCCCGTGATGACGGGAAGGTTTTTGCTACCCGTGGCAACGGTGAAGTGGGTTATGAGATTTCCAGTGCCTTTGCCAAGGGTGTGGTAGCTGTGGGCGGCCGCGCACAGGGCGTTGGCGAGATTGTCTGCAGTGAAGAATATTTTGCCGAGCACCTCGCTGATTCTTTTGAACATCCGCGTAACATGGTTGTGGGCATCATCACCTCGGATAAGGTCAATGAAGCCGCCAAGCAGGCTTTGCAGGATGAGGCGGTAAGGTTTGTGCCTTACAGCACCCTACCCAAGAAGGTTGTGGATGGTGAAGAGCTGGTCAGCCGGGTCTGGGAAATTACCGATGAACTTTGGGAAGCCACTGATTATCCGCTGGACGGCATGGTTGCGGAAGTGACTGATACCGCGCTTCAGGATCGTCTTGGGGCTACTGCCCATCATTACCGCTGGCAGATTGCCATTAAGAAGAAGGGCGAGTCTGCGGTAACTGAAGTTGAGGGAATTCGTTGGCAGGTTGGCCGCATGGGCGCGGTTACTCCGGTCATGGAGGTCAAGCCTGTCTCTGTTTCCGGGGCGACTATCCGCAATGTTACCGCGCACAATGCCGGAATGTTGCGTGACCAGTCCATCGGCATCGGGGCCACCATCCGCATCATCCGCAGCGGTGAGGTTATCCCCAAGCTTGAGGAAGTGATCAAGCCCGCACAGGATGTGGAACTGCCTGCTGAGTGTCCTTCCTGCGGTGCGGAACTTTTCTGGCAGAATGATTTTCTGAAATGCCCTGATTTCAGCTGCCCTGCACGTGTGGAGCAGCGCTTGGAATACTGGTTCAAGACCCTCGGTAATGCTGACTGGTTCGGCAAGAAAACCATCGCCAAGCTGGTCAAAGCCGGGCATAATTCCCTTGAATCGGTCTACACCATGGCGGAAGACGATTTCCAGAAACTGGGCTTCGGTCCTGTGCAGTCCACCAACCTTGCGGAAGCTCTGTATATCAGCAAGACCAAGGAAACAGACGATTGGCGTTTTCTGGCCGCATTCGGAATTCCTGATCTGGGTAAAGCGGACAGCCGCAAGCTGCTGGGGCACTTCAAGCTGGAAGACGTGGTCAATGTCAAACAGGAACAGCTTATCGAGCTGCACGGTTTCGGCGATCTGACCAGTCATTCTGTTACCAAGGGCATTGCGGCCATCAAGGAAACTATCCTGCACATGCTGGAATTTGATTTCAATCTGCGCCGTACCCCGCTGGTTGCCGAGACGGAAAGCCTTGAAAGCCCCATCACCGGAAAGGGGATCGTCTTTACCGGAAAGATGGAGCAGGGCAGCCGCGAAGACATGCAGGCCATGGCAAGGCGGCTGGGCGCAAAGGTTCAGACTTCTGTTTCCGGCAAAACTGATTTTCTGGTTTGCGGCAGCAAAGTCGGAGCAAAGAAAATCGAATCCGCCAAAGCCAAGGGCGTAGAGATTCTGTCTGAAGCTGAATATATAGAAATAGTAAACGCTGAGTAACACAAATTTAATGCCTCCGGCGGCTTAAACCCTTTTGCAAAAGGGTTTAAGAATCCCAAAACCTTTTATTAAGGCTTCGCCGATTTTTTATTCGAAGGTCGTCATAGCGCATTGCTTGCGAAGCATATGAAAAAGTTTTGAGGGGATGGGGTCTGGGGAAGGGGAACTTTTCCCAAAAGTTCCCCTTCCCCAGCCGCCGGAGGCAAAAAATATTAATGGAGATAAATATGACAGATGTAGTAATCATAGGCGCGAAGGGTCGCATGGGCGACACACTGGTCCGCTGCGTACAGCAGAGCGATGATCTGAAACTTGCAGCAGTCATGGAACGTTCCGGCTGCGAAGAGGGCCTTGATGCACTGGGCTGCGTTTGCGGCACTGATGCTCAGGAAGTCCTGACCAAGGTTCCCGGTGCGGTTGTGGTTGATTTTACTTCCCCGGCAGCTACTTTGAGTCTGTTGCAGACCGCTTCTGTTACCGGCAATCCGGTTGTTATCGGCACCACCGGCATGACCAATGAAGAGATTGCGCAGGTGGAAGAGTTCGCCAAGAAAGTTCCTGTGTTCCTCGCTCCTAATATGAGCGTGGGGGTGAACGTGCTGCTGAAGGTTCTGCCTGAACTGGTACGCATGCTCGGCGATGCTTATGATATGGAAATGACTGAAATTCATCACAATAAGAAAGTGGACTCCCCCAGCGGAACCGCGCTTAAGCTGGCTCAGTGCATGGCTGAAGCGCGCGGTCTTGTTTATGATGAAGTGAAAAAGCATTCCCGTGACGGTATCATCGGCGCAAGGACCAAGGATGAAGTCGGTGTGCTGGCAGTTCGCGGCGGTGACGTTGTGGGTGATCATACCGCATATTTTCTCGGACCCGGTGAACGCATTGAAGTTACCCACCGCGCCCATTCCCGCGAGACTTTTGCACAGGGCGCACTGCGCGCCGCACGTTGGATCGCTGACCAGAAACCCGGTAAGCTTTACGATATGAATGACGTGCTGGATGTAAAATAAGCCAGACTGGCTGATAGAGCACTATCTGCCATTTTGATTTTTGAAAGGCTGTACCTGATCCGGTGCAGCCTTTTTTACGATTTAAGTCTGATGTTTTTACAGCTGCCCGCCCTTAGTATAAGATCAGATAAAACTGGAAAACAAACAAAAAAATCAGGCGGACTATGTCATTTTATGTAAGAGCTACGCTAACTTATATTGCTTTTTATCTGTACATCCGGCTTTGGATATGCAGGCTGCTGATTGATAATCCCAAAATCAAACGCGGTGTGCTCATCGCTACTGATCTGATGACCATTGTTATGCCCATCACGATTTTTTTTCCTGATCACCTGCCATACCTGCTCAAGATTCTTATGCAGGGGGCGGGGTATAGCTGGGCGGCGATTATCGCCTGTATGGTTCCGGTGGGGCTCTGCTTTGAGCCGATTCGCTGGGGCATGAAGATTCTGGGCAACGGCATCAGAGTGCCGAGGCTTAAAATATTTGCGGCTCTTTGCCTGATATCTATTGCCATGACCGTAGGCGGGTATATCAATGCTACTTCGCCGATAGTCAAAGAAGTTGATTTTGATCTTTCCAACGGACGCAAGGATGCTAAAGAGTATCGGGTGGTCATGTTCTCCGACCTGCATGCCGGAAAGCTGATGACCCGTGACCGTGTGGGCGCGGTGGTCAACATGGTTAATGAGTTGAAGCCGGATATTGTACTCATGGTCGGTGATATTCTGGACGACCATGATTGCGAGATAAGCGGAGCTGTGGATGAGCTGGCCCGTATCAAAGCACCGCTGGGCAAATATGCCGTGCTTGGTAATCATGAATATTATCTGGGCAATGACTGGTCGCGGCGTATGCTGAATAATCAGGGTATTCAAGTGCTGGGCGACAGGTCGATTGTGGTGGACGGTCAGTTTCTGCTGGCGGGACGCAATGATTTCGCAAACATGCGCAGCCCCGGATTAATTAGGGCGGTGTTGCAGAATGTAATTCCCAAGGACAACAAGCTGCCCATAATTCTTATGGATCACACCCCGCACCACCTTGAAGAGGCGCAGCAGAGCGGCGTTGCCCTGCAGGTTTCCGGGCATACCCATAACGGTCAGCTTTTTCCGTTTAATCTGGTGGTGAAGCGGATATTTGAAGAAGAATACGGCAGCTACCAAAAGGGTGACACCCATTATTTTGTCAGTTGCGGAGTCGGTTTCTGGGGACCTCCGCTCAGGACCAACAGCAGACCGGAAGTGGTGCTTATGAAGGTTCGGATTTAGATTGGATTAGGTTAGATTTGTCAGGTCCGGGGAGATTTATAAAATCTCCCCGGATTTTAGTTTATCTGGGAAATGATCCGTTGTTGATATCGATGCAGGTGCCGTTGATGTATTCCGGGCAATCAGTAGCCAGCCAGTACATGGCTGCGGCCACTTCTTCGGGCTTGCCGAAGCGTCCGGTGTAGACTGCAGCTTTGATAGCGTCCCGGCGGGCCTTAGGGATTGTGTGCAGCATGTCGGTTTCAATGGGCCCGGGAGCAACTGCGTTAACTACGATTCCGTGCGCTCCGAGGAGTTTGGCAAAGCTTTTGGTCATGTTGATGACCCCGGCTTTGGTGATCCCGTACCAGACATCAGGATGCCCGATTTGACCGGCAACGGAGGAGACGTTAACAATCCGTCCGTAGTTCTGCTTTTTCATGGATACAGACACAGCGGTGATCAGGGCTACCGGGGCTTCGATGTTGATCTTGAGTACCCTGTCTGCATCTTCAGCAGTGTATTCGTCATACGGGGTAGCAAACATGACCCCGGCGTTATTGATGAGTACATCAATTGCGGGCAGGGTGGCGATGAAATCCGGGATTCCGGCTACATTGTAAAAGTCGAATTTCTCTGTGCGTACCTGCGGGTGATCGTTATATTTGAAATTTGCGAAATCACGTGCCGCAACAATTACGTCGGCTCCGTCGGCAATGAACATTTCAGTCAGTTCAAGGCCGATCCCTTTGTTTCCTCCGGTAATCAGAACTGTTTTATTTTTCATGATAAATTTCCTTTTTTTGAAGTAGAACTTTAAGTTTGTGCGGCTCAGTAAAACTTAAAGAAAGCCGGAAATCAAGAGTTCATCCATTTATCTGATTTCCACATCATTTGACTGTGCTAACAAATAAATCAAGAATTGAATTTCAAGGCCGGATTCGTGAACGGTGTGGTCGGGATTAAAGATATGAAGAATGATAAATTAAAAGAGATCGGCGAGTATTTACTGAAAAATGTTGATTCTGCGGCAGCCCGGTTTGCGGAATTGCTGGTGGAGAATCAGCCGCGCTGGTACGCGGGTATGGATTTCGAGGAATGTAAAGGTATTGCCTCTTATGGTGTAACCATGAATCTCGAATGCTTTACCCGTGGCGATTATGTGCCGCTGGAGAATTATTTCAAGAGCTGCGCAGGGATCAAGCTGGACCGCGGCGTGGGTATCCGCGATGTAGTCGAGGGAACCCTGCTCGGCAAACAGGCATTTATCGCCGCCGGGATGAAATATTATAGTGACCGTACTGACTTCCTTGAATTTCTTAAAGAACTTGAAGAGTACTATGTTGAAGTCCTGACTCTGACCACGGACCGCTATTCCGGAATGCTCCTTTCCCGGCTGAATGCCGAGCATGTGCGTAATAAGCTGCTTTTGGAAGCATCGCGGACAGTTACCAGTGCCCTTGACCCGGATGAGGTTTTGACCCGTCTTGCCGAGGTACTGGCTGGCACCGTGGGTGAGGGGTGTTGTACTATTTTTCTGGTCGATCCTGATACTGGCGGACTCGCGCCCTGTGCCGGGCACGGTTATGGCTCCAAGGAGTGTCAGAGTGCCTTGCAGGGCTTGCGGCTCTGCTCCTCCGGCAATGCTTTAAGCAGTGTGGACGGCAAGAGTTACGGATTCTGTTCTTCCAACAAGGCCAGCCGTTCTTTTGCGGACATCCTGCCTGATGCTGTGCGCTCCGGCAGTGCTTCCCTTTTCCATATTACCAACAGTGAACGTATGGTCGGGGTGGCCCTTGTTTCTTCGGACCAGCCCGGATTTTCTTTTGATGAGGCTACTTCCGAACTGATCGGCGGTATATTGAATACAGTGGCCGTTGCCATTGAAAGTGCAGCTGCGGCGCGCCAGACCAAACGCCAGCTCATGGAAAGCGAAAGTCTGCGCCGGGTGGCAAACGTGCTTCTTGAAAGTCCTGAAGGCAAGAATGGAAAAGTGCTCAGCCTTATTGCCGATGAAGCGCGGACCATTGTCAACGGCATGGGCAGTGTTTTGATGCTCCATGAGGGTGATTCTCTGCACTGCGTTTGCGGTTCCGGTGCTCCTCGGTGTCCCATTGAGTTTTATCCTGTGGATTCAAGCTATTACGGCGGTGTCTTTCAGGAAGGAAAGACTACAATTGTACGTGATGCCCAGAGTGAGATTCCCGCAGCGGAACGCAGTGAAGAAGTTCGCACACTGATTATCGTGCCTTTGCTGGAAGGGGATAAGAAACTAGGTCTGCTTATGGTTTCCAACAAGTCCGGCGGGTTTGACCATGCGGATAAACGCATCATGGAAATGTTCGCGGCGCAGGCGGTGCTGGCTCTGCGTAACAGCCGTATGTTCGAGCAGAGTGAAAAGCTGGTCGTGCAGGGCGAGCGTCAGCGACTGGCCCGTGAACTGCACGATTCCGTCACTCAGGCTCTCTACGCCATAACTTTTTGTTCTGATGCTGCCATGCGTTCCCTTGAATCCGGCAAGGAAACCGCCGCAGCCGATCAGCTTAAGGCTTTGCAGGGCATGGCCCAGCAGGGCATGCGCGATATGCGTTCGCTCATTTTTGATCTGCACCCGCCGGAACTGGAAAGTGAAGGGCTGGTCGGTGCCATTCAGGCCCGTCTGAATTCCGTGGAAGTCCGTTCCGGGCTGGGGGCCGATCTGTTTGTGGATGGTGATGAAAGACGTCTGCCCCTGCGGGTGGAGGAAGAAATTTTTCGCATCGCCATTGAAGCCCTGAATAATTCTACCAAGCATTCCAAGGCTGAATCTGTTACTGTGCAGGTGGATTTCGGTGAAGGCGAGACCCTTGTTCGGATTATTGATGACGGACAGGGATTTGATCCTGCCACACTGCCCACGGGTGGAATGGGCTTGCGCGGAATCCGTGAAAGGGCTGATAAAATTAATGCCGAGCTTGATATAAACAGCACTCCCGGAAAAGGGACAGTGCTGACTGTGAAAGTTTTTGATGAAGAAATGGGAGGCGGAGATGAGTAGTGTAATTAAAGTTCTGCTGGTTGATGATCACGATATTGTACGCATCGGCGTGCGCAGTTTTCTGGGCAGTTTTGATGATATTGAAGTGGTCGGCGAGGCTGCCAACGGTCAGGAAGCAGTGGAAATGACCGCTGAGCTTTCCCCGGATATTATCCTTATGGATATGCTTATGCCGGTCATGGACGGCATTCAGGCTATCCGTGAAATCCGGGACCGCAAACTTCCGGGCCGCATCATCGCCCTTACCAGCTTTGCCACTGATGATAAGCTTTTCCCGGCAATCAAGGCCGGAGCCATGGGCTATCTGCTTAAGGATTCCACTCCGGATGAACTGCTGGAAGCGATCCGCCGGGTGTATCGCGGTGAGCCTTCCCTTGCGCCGGATATTGCCCGAAAGGTTCTTTCCGAACTTTCCCAGCCCGGTGAAGAAGCTGCCACCCCGACTCCCGACCCGCTGACCCCGCGTGAACTTGATACCCTCAAGCTGGTTGCCAAGGGCAAGAGCAACAAGCTGATTGCCGAAGAGATGTTTGTCAGTGAGGCCACTGTGCGTACCCACATGACCAGCATCCTTTCCAAGCTGCATCTGGCCAATCGTGTGGAAGCCACCCTTTACGCCCTGCGTGAGGGGATTGCTTCGCTATAGGCAACAGATTTTAAATCGTATTGTGATCCGCTATGACGTTTTGTTATAGCGGATTACTCTTTATGTACCTGCTGAGTGTATCCTTTGATGATGCGTTTTATTGTCCCGTCTTTCAGCATATTTTGAATAACCTGATCGAATTCAGGCAGAATTTTTAAATACTTGCTTTTTTTGCTGATTAACAGATGAAACGGAAAAGACGCTATTGTCCCGTTGGTGAGGATGATTTTTTCTGAAACATTCTGGTTGGTTATTTCAGGCCATGCTGCCAGGGGCCATTCGATAATAATATCGCCTCGTTGGCGAGCCAGCATGGGCCAAATATTTTCAGGTTCAGATGCTTCATAAGTGGTTATGCCAAGGGGCTGGATATTATCCTTATTCCATCCGTTTCCCAGATAAGTAATCACAGTCAGGCCGGTATCCTTAATATCCTGCGGTGTTTTGATCTTATCCATTACGTCTTTTTTTGGGTGTCCTTTGTAAGTGAAGAGTTGCGTGTATGAATGATAAAATGGTGTTGGGTGGGTTTCCGTATACGTGGCTCTCTCGTCAGTTGGAACTGTCAGAATCGCGTCAGCTATCCCTGATTCTACATGGTTCTGACATCTGGCCCATGGGTAATATTCCCATTTAATTTTTATGTTAAGCCGCTTCATGGATTCATATATAATCTCATAAAATATACCCGATTTCGTCCCGTTCTCTTCCGTTCTGAGAAGAGGCCAGAGTTCACTGTGGGCAATGATGAAGGGAGCCTTTTCAGCTTGTGCTGCAGGGGTGGGAAGAATATGAATTGCGCAGAGCAGGAAGATAATTTTCAATATGTATGTGCAGTTAAATCTCATTTATTTCTCCATGTACCGTACAGGGTAGCAATTCCATCCTTTAATTTCTACGACAAATGTCGTGTATGTTACTGTTTTATGTTCATCTTTCCGGTGGATGCTTTTTGCTGCTTCATTTGGGTATACAATTATCAATGGATGAGGCGAGCCCGAAAGCCCTTCCTGATTAAGTTATAATTAACCCATTTGCATAAAGGAAACTAGAAATGAAAAAGCAATCCAGACGTACGGCAATGAAACTTTTCGCGGCACTCGCTGCAAGCGGTTCCATCCTCTCGGCACTGCCTGCAAAAGCAGCTGGTACAGCCAGAAAATGGTGGACTCCCACATCCATGGACGCCATGACCGCTTTGCGCACCCGCCGCAGTGTCCGGTCTTATACTTCTCAGGATGTCAGTGAAGAGCAGATCAATGAGCTTCTCGGTGCGGCCATGAGTGCTCCCAGTGCCGGAAACGAACAGCCCTGGGAATTTGTAGTTATTCGCGATAAAAATATTCTTTCGCAGGTTAAAAGAATCAACAAATACGCCGGGTATGCGGCTAAATCCCCGGTTTCCATTCTTGTCTGCGGTGACCTGGAGCGTGATAAGTTCGGCGGCTACTGGATTGAAGATGTTTCCGCTGCCACCCAGAATATCCTGCTTGCTGCCCATGCCATGGGCCTTGGCGCGGTCTGGACCGGAATTTATCCCATGACCGACCGGGTTGAAAAATTCCGTGATCTGGTAAAGTTGCCCGAACACATTGTACCCATGGCACTGGTTGTAATCGGCCATCCCAAGAAAGCACATAAAGCCGTGAACCGTTTCAAACCTGAACGTATCCATAAGGACACCTTTAAAGGGTAGCATCGTGTTTTGCAGGGATAATTTTATTCTGACAGTCCGTATCAAGGCAAAGCCCGGACGCGCAGAAGAGTTGAAAAGTGTTCTGGAGAAGGGGACATGCAAGTGTTCCGGGCAGGAAGGATTGCTCATATACAATCTGCATCAGGACAATGATGATTCTGATTTATTTTTGCTTTACGGTCACTTTTCCTCCGAGGCATCATACAGGATGCATATGGACAGTGCCCCCATACGCGAGACCTATGATGAGATGGTAGGGCTTATTGAAGAAGGTCCTGAGGTTAAATTTTGGACTATGCTTGAAAAAACAGGAGTATAAAATGAAGAGATCAATTAAACCCAACACCCTTGCCATGCCGACCCCGGTCTGGTGTGTGGGCAGTTACGATAAAGATGATAAACCCAACGTTATGACTATTGCCTGGGGCGGCATCTGCTGTTCTGTTCCTCCCATGCTGACTGTTTCCCTGCGTAAGGCGACATACACTTATGGCTCCATCATTGAACGCGGAGCATACACTGTTTCCATCCCTTCAACCGAATACGCGGCTGAAGCTGACTATTTCGGTATTGCCAGCGGTAAAGATACAGACAAATTCGCAGTGTCCGGCCTGACCCCGGTACGTTCTGAGGTTGTGGATGCTCCTTATGTCAGTGAATTTCCGCTCGTATTTGAGTGCAAGGTTGTTGAAACAGTAGAGCTTGGCCTGCATACCCAGTTCGTGGGTGAGATTGTCGGCATTCAGGCTGATGAAACCATCCTTAACGAGAAAGGCATGCCTATGATGGATGCAGTAAATCCCATTGCTTATGCCCATGCCACCCGTGAATATGTCGGGCTTGGCGATGGACTGGGCAAGGGGTTTAAGATCGGCAAAAAGTTTATAAAATAATCGGTGACTTTAAATGGGATATACACATACTTTATTGGGCGGCCATATTGACGGCCGCCCTGACTACCTGCCTCTGGCAGCGAAACCGCGTATTAACAGCAAGCTTTCCCTCGCTGCCATTGAGATAGAAAAAGGCAGCGAGCAGCATGCCCGGATCATTGCAGAGGGCAGGTTCAGTCTGAACATGTTCTCCGGCAGGGTGCTTAATTGTTTGGGGCTTGCGGATACTTTGACTGAAAAGAAGAAGTGCTGCGATTCCCGCTGTACCAGTTTTTACGGCAATCATGATGATATGCCCATGCTTGAGGCTGCTCCGTTGGCCCTTGAATGCACGGTATATGAAGTGGTTGATCTTGATAAATCCTCAGTTGTTATGGCAGAGATTACCGGAAGCTGGTCCAAAGGCGTTTACTTCAGGGGTGAATGCAGTTTGGCCGCAGTTCAAACTCAGGTGGTTGCGCTGTCCGCTATAAGCGGGCAGGATCACGCTATTACAGCAGTTTAAGCGGCACTAATTATATTGCGGGGGTGAGATGAAGAATTTCTCGGTAAATGAAGAGCTTTGCGTTCTTTGCGGCCTGTGCGCTCAGGATTGTTTTTTCGGACTTATCAAGCTGGATGAATATCCTAAAATTTCAGACGATGATAAATGCTTCGAATGTCAGCACTGTCTGTCCATCTGTCCCACCGGTGCCATTTCGATACTCGGTAAGTCTGCTGAAGATTGTACTCCGCTGAAGGGCAACATGCCGGGTGAAGATCAGGTTTCCGCGCTCATCAAAGGCCGTCGCTCTGTTCGTGCTTACAAGCCGGAACCGCTGGAACCGGAAAGAATTCAAAAACTGCTCGACACTGCATGGCACGCTCCCACAGGTGTTAATTCCCGCTGCGTGCACATTACCCTTATGGATGACCCTGATTCGGTGAAGAAGTTCAGCAATGAGGTTTATGCCCGTCTTGATGAAGCCATTGAAAAAGGCGTATCCGAAATTCCGTACGTTGCGAACCTTTTCAAGATGATCAGCAACAATATGAAAGAAAACGGGGTGGATATGCTTTTCCGCGATGCCCCGCATTTCATCATCGTTTCCGCCCCGGAAACAGCCCCCAGCCGGATGGCGGATATGTCCATTTTCCTTTCATATTTCGAGCTTATGGCCCAGTCCATGAAAATAGGTACCCTCTGGAACGGCCTGCTCAAGCGGGTAATTGAATCCATTCTCCCGGACCTGAAAGAAAAACTCGGCATCCCCGCAGATCACGAACTCGGCTACGCCATGCTCTTCGGCAAGCCCGCTGTTAAATACCAGCGCACAGTTGAACGCGGTGAGGCGCGGGTACGGCGGGTAGAGTGGGGAGATTAGATTAAGTTTGTTGTAAATTTAGAAGCCCGGCATTTCTGGATGGAATGCCGGGCTTTTCAGTTACTGGCCTGAGACTCTTTTTTCGAGGCTGGCTAGGCAGAGGGTTATGGCTGTGTCGAACCATTCTTTGTATTTGTCTTTAATTTTTTCGACATCTTCATCTATTGAGAAGAAGAATGGGCTGTAGGTAATTAGTTCGGCATCATAATGGGTATATTCTTCATCAACATACTCAAACATATCACCCAGTGTGCTTCCAACAAGTGTTTTTGGCTTGTCTTTTATTTTTGTAATGCTTCTGGTTTTAGTTGAAAAGTCAATAATTGTTGCAAGCATTGCAAATTTTTGTGAAATTAGCGGAATTGCTATAAAACATATATCATAATTTTTAAATTCTTTAATTGCAACAACAGTTGATAGGGCTCTTTGGGCGTCTGTTGCTAAGTCTTTCCTGTTGATGATTGTTGATTTGATTGAATTAAGTGACTCGTCTGTTATAGTGTCTTCATATGATCTGGCAGTGTATTTATGATTTGTTTGTGCCAAAGCGTTGTCGATTTGTTCTATGTATGGTTTTAAGAGTGCTGTAGTGAACTCAAGTAGTTCTCGTGCGTTTGCTGTTAATCTGTTCGCTCTTCCTGCAATAAACTCCCGTTTTTTCAATTTTTCAGAAAAATTATTTGTAGTTTTTTCTTGAGAAATCTGCGCCGCCCTAGCCAAATCAATAGCCTTATAAACAATCCCGCTCTGCAGCTCAGCAAAAAAATCACTCAGCGGTTTCAGCTCTCCACCATCTGCCTTTTTCAAAGCATCGATGTATTGTTTCCGCTCTTCTCTCTTGACATTTAGCGGGAATAGTCCTGCCTTTATGAGTACGATTGATGCTAGGGCACGGGCAACGCGTCCATTGCCGTCCTGAAATGGGTGAATAAGCACAAAGCGGTGATGCAACCAAGCCGCCAGCATTTCTGGTGGAATGTCGTTGTTGCTGTATTCCTGATACCATTCAACCAAATTGTCCATTTCCTGCGCCACTTGTTCAGGAGGGCAGTAGTGGAAAACTGTTCCGTCCGGTTGTTGCGGGTTGTTAGGCTGATTTTTCCAGGTGCCTTTAAGCTCAAAGGGTCTTTTTTCGCTTTTACCTTCTGTGGTGACTACGGTCAGACTGTGCTGGCTGTTGGTCAGCAGGGCGTGAAGTTCTTTTATGTAGGATGTGGTTAATTTGCGTTCTTCTTTTACAAAAGCAAAGACCCAGTCCAGAGCTTCTTTCTGGTCGTTGAGTATTTCGTAGAGTTCATTTTCATCAAGGTTGCTGGCGTCATGGGCGACAAGGCCGCTTACAAATCCGTGCTCAATTAGTGTTGTCGTCGTGCCTTCATCAATTGTATATATCCCTTCAATTACACCCGTTTCAATACTCCAGCTGCGGGCAAGTTTTTCATGAAAGTCTTTCAGTGTTTCGCTATTTTCAGAAATATCGTTTTTGATGTCCATCCATGATTTGAAAATGGAACTTAGACCTTCGGAACCATTTGATTTATCTTCGTCTGATAATGGAGTGATGTGCTGGTATTGTGTGAGCATGGATTTTGTTTCTGCTAGAGGTTTTAATCTTACTTAGTGATAATTAATTTATCACATTCCAAAATGCAACGTTAAAGATGTTCTATATTTAACGTCCGTATATTGGTTTGAAAGATTTTCAGCTCGCAGTTGACCCACGCAACTGCATACAGACCGTACGTTATCTGGGTGTAGCGGTGCTGACCATTCTGGTCCTGCAATCCGTTTCAGGCCGCGTAACTATTCATAACAATCAGTCCTGATTTTATTGATCAGCCTGATTATCCGGTATCAGTATTATGTCTCTCGTGAAGATGGAATCGTTGATGATTTTATCGTATGTACCGTTTTCACGTATAATCCTCAGACCTTTATTAAATTTAGCAATCAGGGTTTTGTTTTCAGGAAGTTTTTTATTTAAAATCAAGTAGTAACGCCTGCTTTCTATGACCGTGGGAGAGTAGGTGATTTGTCCGCGTTCTTTTTTATTCATGGTTGTCAGCTGGTAATAACGGCAAACAGCTTTGATGAGCGGCACAGCGTCAATTTCATTATGACGAAGTTTTTTCAGTAAAATATCATAGTTGCCGCCACGGTCGATGGTTAGGATTCCCTGTTTTTGGGCTTCTTCAAAAAGCGGGTAGGCAGTGTGGGCTGTTCCGCCGATTCTTTTGCCTTTCAGGTCCTCAATACTTTTCCACTTTAATGCCTTTATGCGGACTGGTTTGCAATAATGGACCTTGTCAAGATTTCTTAAGACCGCTTGATCCATAAAATGAATAACAGGTGGGCTGCACCAATCATTTTAAGGAGGTTTTAATGAAGAAAGTAAAATTGATTCGCGTTGAGCAGGGCACAGAAGCAACTCTCGGTGTTATGCTGGTGGAAGGGAGGTCGGTTTGCTGGAGTCTTGAGGAGCCGTGGCGCAATAACAGGACGGATGTTTCGTGCATCCCGCAAGGACGTTATCCGCTTCGATTGGAATTTTCACCGTCAAGAGGATGCGAACTTTGGACTATAAAGGATGTCCCGCATCGTTCTTATGTGCGCATCCATAAAGGTAATACGGTCGATGACACGCAAGGGTGCCCGCTGACTGGAAGCAGGCCCGGATACCTGAATGGCAAAAGGGCTGTCCTTGGAAGCAGAGATGGTTTCAGGGAATTTATGAATGCCATGTCCGGAAGCAGTCAGGCTGAGATTGACATTATTTCCATATCCGGTTTAAGTGAATCTGAAATTCAATCTCAATAATGTTTTAACATAAAATCGGAGAAGCATATGCTTGACGGAGTAAACAGATTCGGCACCACTTCAGATATGATTATTCAGGAAGTAGAGCTTAATGGGGAAAAGAAGCTGCTCGCAATTGACAGTAAAGGTTTGTACCTTACTGAACAGAGCAGGGTTGATAAAAAACATGCTGATGTGAATCGGTATGGAGTAACTCGGCAGGTTTTCTGGGATTTGCTGGAAGAAAACGGCTTTGAAACATTTGATCTTTTCGAAGAGAATAAACATCTGATCAAGACTGTTACCGCTGGTAAGGCCAAGATGGTTAACCCGCTTAAGGCTTCCAAGCGTGGAATGAAGTAGGATCTGTCTAAAAAGATCATGATAAAACCTCCTGAATCGTTAGCGGTTCAGGAGGTTTTTTTGCCTGTTTGAACTGCCTAAATTTTAATCATACTTGACAGTTTTTCTATTTGGCAATATTGCCAAATATATTGGTTGAGTTTAAATTCAAGTATGGAGAAAATAATGAAAATTCAAGTACTCGGACCCGGCTGCCCTAAGTGCGCCAAGGCTGAAAAGATTGTAAAGGAAGCTGTTGCTGAACTGGGCATTGACGCAGAAGTTGTCAAAGTCAGCGATTTTCAGGAGATCGCTATGATGGGCGTATTTTCCACACCTGCGGTGGCCATTGACGGTGATGTAAAGGTTGTGGGTAAGGTTCCCGCTAAAAATGATGTAATTAAATGGTTGAAGCAATAAATCGATATTCGGGAGTCATTGTGTTCAAGAAAATTTTACTGCTGATTGTATGTCTGTTGCTGGTGGTCAGCCTTGGCGCGTGTGCTGCGGATGCTGAAGAATCGAACAAAAACGCGGCCAGAGCTGCAGAACTTATTTCAGGGAAACCGCACAAACTGCCCATTGAGGGGATGGTTACCATGGTGGATATCGGTGCTCATTCCTGTGTTCCCTGCAAGATGATGACTCCGATAATTGAGGAGTTGTCCAAGGAGTACGACGGGCGGGCGGCCATTGCTTTTATCGATGTCTGGGAGCACCGCGAAGAAGGTTCCAAATACGGCATCCGGTCCATTCCTACCCAGATTTTTTATGATGCGCAGGGTAGGGAACAATATCGGCATGTGGGTTTCATGGACAAGAAGAGCATCGTTGCCAAACTGACTGAACTGGGCGTCAAATAAGCCATGGATCAATTTCTGATAGCTATTAATGAATGGATGGTCAGCGGCACGGCCTTAGCCGCTCTGGGGTGTCTGCTCTGGGGGATGGTCAGTGTGCTTTTTTCGCCATGCCATCTTGCTTCCATACCGCTTATTGTCGGCTATGTAGGCGGGCAGAATGAGCTGGTGGAAGGGCGCAGGGCATCTGTCTATGCCGGCCTGTTTACGCTTGGTCTGTTCATTACCATTGCCGTTATCGGTACAGTCTGCGCAATGCTGGGCAGGCTCATGGGCGATGTGGGGCCGTGGTGGACAATTATAGTCGGTGCGGTGCTCATCTGGGTGGCAATGGATATGCTCGGTCTCACCAGCTGCTCCATGCCCGGTAGCCTTATGGGCAGGCTCAAACTTAAGGGATACGCCGGAGCTTTTGTGCTCGGGCTGGCATACGGAATTCTTTCCGGCTCATGTACATTCGGTTTTATCGCGCCTATTCTGGCGATAATTACCGTGCAGGGTCAGGTTGCAACCGGGATTCTGCTGATCCTTCTTTTCGGCATCGGTCATTGTCTGCCTATTGCCGTTGCCGGAAGCTCCACTGCATTGGTCCGGCGAATGCTGGAAAGCAGCAGCTGGCAGCAGGGCGGAAATATCTTTCGCAAGCTGGCCGGGGTAACAATCGGCTGTCTGGGGTTATATTTTGTAGTCCGGCCATTCATGACGCTGATTTAGATCTGATAATAAAAAAGCAGCGCATCCCGCCAAATGGTGGAATGCGCTGCTTTTGCTTTTGAGATTTACATAGTGCGGTCTTTCAAGCCCAGTATTTCCTGAATTTTAGGCTGCGATAAATTTTCTTTGGTTACCAGATAAACTTCGGTCATTGTCTCTGCGGGAATTTTATGCCCTCTGGCAGCCATTGCCGCCTGTTCAACTGCAAGCCTTCCTATTTCGTACGGGTCCTGTGCGATGCCTGCGGCAATTACTCCATTTTTAATTTCCTGAACCATGTTCGGGTCGGGATTGAATGAAACAAAAGTGTAATCATTCATCTTGCCCATTTTTTTGAGGATATTGATTAATGTTTCGCAGCTGCTTTCGCTCATGCCGATAACAGCAGCGATTCTGGATTTTTTACGCAGGCTTTCTCTGTCGCCCCACATGGCAATACGGATTTTTGCCCGGTTGTGTTTTGCATGTTCATCTAAATAGAAAGATTTGGCGATTTTAATTTTTGATCCGGATTTTTCAAGCTGGTGTTTAAATCCGTCCACCCGCTGAACAACAGGTGAGTTGCCTCTTTCAAACATACCCAGAACAACAGAGCCTTTGCCTTTCAGCTTTTTATCCAGATACTGGGCGGCCAACTCTCCGCCATGAAAATTGTTGGAATGAATATAGCTTGTATTCTCACCGAAGGTAATGCGGGAAACCATCTGAATTACAGGTATTCCGTTGCGTATGGCTTCATCTATCACCGGTTTCATTTTCAAGCCGTGCAGCGGTGAAACAACAATGGCATCAACTTTGTTCTCAATGCACCATTCAACTTTTCTTTGCTGGGCCTTAAGGCTTCCTCCCTTGGGGCTGATCCAGAGAACCTTGACGCTGCCATCGTCAATTGCGGCTTTCCTGACACCTTTTCTAAGTAATTTCCAGAAGTCCAGATCAGGACGTTCCGGGATTACCGCGATACGTAATTTTTTGGATGCAGCACTGTCGGTTGCATCGGCAGCATGCGGAATCCAGAGGATCGATATGAGTAAAAAGAGTATGGTCAGGAATTTTATTCCGTTCGAATTGCGTATTTTCATCTTGGCTCCCTTGGAAGTTGGCGGGTAATTTGTAGGTTGAGTTTAACTCTATGCGGTTGTTCATTCAAGTGGGGCTGTGTGTCTATCTTTCGTTTTTAGTTGCGGCTGCTTTTATCCGACAGGGCGGATGCGAAAAGGTGCCAGCCGCAGACAGCAGTGGTTATACCGATTGCCGCTCCGAACAGGACATCAGAGGGGTAATGCTTGAGTGCAAATACCCGGGAAGCCCCCACAAGCACGGCCAGAGTCAGGGCCGGAACGCGAAGTCTCGGCAATATGAAACCAACTGCGGTCATAGATGAAAATATGCGCAGGGTATGCCCGGACGGGAAGGAATGGTGCAAATAGCCGCCCGACATGGGAAAGAATCCGTAGATCCCTTTTTCAAACAGCAGCGGCGGTCTGGCCCGACCGCAAAGTTCCTTGAAAGTATCACCGATGATCATGGCGCAGGCCACAGTAGCGCAAATATAGATGATGGATTTGGAGCGGTGTGTCAGGCCGTTTTTGATTCCGTCCCAGCTTGCGTAAACCAGTCCTGCCGCCACGAGCACATTGGTCACAAAGTGGTTGCTGAATTTTGAAACATTAACGGCCAGAGTGTGCCAGAAAGTATCCCGCAATTCATAGGCTACCAGCGAAATAGGGCGATCCAGAAAGAAATATCCGATGGATATTAACGCCAGTATAAGTCCTGCGTAGATGATGGGGGAGGGTGTTTTTTTCATGTTTGATTCCTTTAATTAATTATATTTCCATTACTTTGAATTGGAATCAAGCTTTGGGGGCAGGGTATAGAAATAAAGTTAATGTGGGACAGGATACATAGTTAAGGGTATTACCGTATGTTTCGTTTACTGATTATGATCAGTAGAAAATCCTTTAGGGCAACAAAAATCCCGGCCTTTCCAAGAAAGGTCGGGATTTTTTCTCGGGCGAAATGAAACGGTGGAGGCGGGGGACATCGAATTGATGGTGTATGATGTCGGGATGTATTGATTTTTTGTGTTTGAAAAATTGGTGTACTCGTGTGGGTACTCGTGGTGGAGGAAATTCTGAATAAAAATTTGGTTTTTTGTCCTATGTGGTTCGGTATTGGATTTTGGTGATAAAGGGTATATTTATGACGCTGACGTTCTTTCGGTTGGTTGGCTCAAAGTCGATTCGTATGCTTGATTAAATGTAGTGAGATTGTTTTGAAGAAAATATTTGTGATCACTAGCTCAAATGATCGTACAGTGGATTATCTTGTAGGTAAATATAGTGATATTTCTTTTTTTAGGCTAGATGTGGATTTGTTTTATGAATTTGAAATATCAATTCTAATTGATAGTATATCAATCAAATCTAAAAATGATCATTATGATTTCAAGCATTCAGATTCGATATATTATCGAAAACCTAGTCTTCCTGACCTAAGTCCTTTTTTAAGTAATGAATATCATGAATTTGCCTACAGAGAAATTTTTTCTGTAATTGATGGAATTATAGAATCACATACTGGAAAGTGTATAACAAAGCCAAGCATACTTAGAAGAGCGAATAATAAAATATATCAGATTGAAATTGCCCGTAAATGTGGATTGAGTTTGCCTTATATGGCAATAACTAATTCTATTTCTACTGTACAAAATGTATGTGCTACAAAATCGATAGTGAAACCTATCGCCTATGGTGAAGTTATACATTCTGATGAAAAGGAGTTTGTGCAAACTAATTTGTTTGACCATTCTATTCCTTTAGATCAACTCAAGTGCTGTCCTGCTTATTTTCAACATTTTGTTGCTAAGGATTTTGATGTACGAATTGTTTTTGTGGGCAGAAAGGCTTATTCATTTGCAATACATTCAACTAATCATATCGATTGGAGAAAGCCGGAAGCTAAGAATAAGTATTCTGTAGTAGAGCTACCTAATGATATTTATTCGAAGTGTTGTCAGATGCTGGATGAGGTAGATATGCAATTTGGCTGTTTTGATTTTGTTGTTAAAGATGATGAGTACTATTTTTTAGAGCTAAATGCGAATGGGCAGTGGGGATGGTTAGAGTTTGAAACAGGGATATGTATTTCAGATGAGCTGATAAAGGAATTAATGAAGTGAGCCTAGTCCAAAAAATTATTTTGATTTTGCTACGTGCAGTCCCATTCATTTCCTTCACTTGTGACAGTTGTTATGATGATTATAGGTTGGGAGCAAAGTTAAGAATCTCTTTATTAAGATTTTCCTTTGGCACTAAAATATATTACTTTTTTTCTTTTTATGAAAAAAAGTTTTCGCTTTTTAAGGGCCTAGCATTGGATGATATTAGCCCTTGGCCTAATTTGTCTAAATTTGATCAGGCCATTTCTGATTATCGGGAACATTCTAAAGGATTGGGTGATGAAGGGGTTGAAGTGGAGCTTGATTACATCAAAGATTCCATTGGTCTAGCTACAGATACCAAGAATCATTTCCATACAAAGGTATCTATATATCTCGTTATTCTTTCAATTTTTATCCCTCTGTTTATTAGTTTGTTGCCTAGTGCTTTTGGACGTAATTTCGATTCTGTTTGGGGTTTCATTTTTGCTGCACTATCAATGTATGGAGTATATTTTTTAGTAGGCATAATAAATATTCTAATTAAATACATGGCTTCCAAAAGCTATGAAAAGCCAACTTTCAAAGAACTGAAAACAAATCCTTCTAAGCAAAAGCTCTTAGAAATGTATTACGCACACAAAGTAATGAATGAAGCTCAGAATTATTGTATTTCAAATTATGTTTTAAATTTAGAGCAAAAAATATTTTGGTTTTTTATAACTGCGGCAGTCTCATATTTAGTTAAAAAAATATTTATAGCTGATTTTAACAACACATTTAATGTTATTTTAAATTTTTAGGAGATATATTATGAAGCCTTATATTATGAACTATTCACAGACAATAAAGTTGGCTCCTTCAAACCAAGCTAACTCAAATTATGAAACTACAGTAACAAAAACGATTGAAGGAACTGATCCAGATTTATACTTGAGTGATTCAACAGTTGAGACTCGGACAATTGAGCCTGGAGATCCTGATTTAATGTTTGCTGAAGGAACTATGCAGACCTTTACGGTTGAACCAGTAGATCCTGATATGTTTTTGTTAAGTCAGTATACTGAAATGCAAGGTCAAGATACAACTTGGATTACTGAGTCTCTTGAACCAAGTGATGAGGATTATTACACGAACTAGTGATATTTTGTTCATTGCCTTTGCGGTAAATAAAACTTACAATCACCGCAAAACCTGCGGCGAATAACACCCACATTCCCCGCAAACAAGGGCAAAAGCAATGTGGATACACGAACATCAAGACTGGCCGAACTTCTCATGGAACGCTGAAAAGCTCATTTCCAAACTGGCAGACGTGCGCCATCGGCAGGGCGTGCTGCTGGGTAAGATTGGTAATCTGGGCTTTGATCTGAGAAATGAGGCGGGCCTGAAGACTCTTACCAATGACATCGTTCATTCATCAGCCATAGAAGGGGAACTCCTCAATCCAGAAGAGGTACGGTCCTCTATTGCCCAGCGACTGGGAATCGACATTGCCGGACTGAAACCCGCAGGGCGGGATGTGGACGGCATAGTTGAAATGATGCTCGATGCCACGCAGCGATATGCGGAACCGTTGACCAAGGATCGGCTTTGTGACTGGCACGCGGCTCTTTTCCCAATGGGGCGCAGCGGCATCAAGCGGATTACCGTTGCAGACTGGCGGCCTGCGGAAGTTGGAGCCATGCAGGTTATTTCCGGGCCAATGGGACGCGAGAAAGTCCATTTTGAAGCACCGGATGCTGATCGCCTTGAAGATGAGATGGCAAAATTTCTGGAATGGTTCGAGAGCGAAGATGATACTGATCCGGTTCTGCGTGCCGGAATAGCCCACCTGTGGTTTGTTACCATTCACCCCTTTGAAGACGGTAACGGACGTATTGCGCGTACAATCGCGGATATGGCCTTGGCTCGTGCTGATGGCGCGGCAGAGCGGTACTACAGCATGTCCACGCAGATTGAGCTGAAGCGCAAGGATTACTATTCCCATCTGGAACGGCAGCAGCGCGGCACGCCGGAAATCACCAAATGGCTGGAGTGGTTTCTGGATTGCCTGAAAGAAGCCCTGATCAATGCCGAATCCACACTGAGCCATGTGCTCCATAAAGCCAGCCTCTGGGAACGGATCTCCCAGCAATCACCGATTAATGACCGTCAGCGGTCCGTGCTTGAGCGTATGCTCGACGAAAACTTCAAGGGATACATGAACTCTTCAAAGTATGCCAAGTTGGCCAAGTGTTCCACAGATACCGCTCTGCGTGACATTAAGGATTTGAAAGAGCGCGGAATACTGGTCCAGAACCCCGGAGGTGGGCGGAGTACTAGTTATCGGCTGAGCTAGTGTTTATGAAAAAATAGTATAACGCATTTTACTTCAAGCCATAATATTTTAAAGCGGCTTCTGTTATGAGGCTGTTTGCTGCGGTAAATCCAATTTTCCATGCACCTTTTGCCGCTTTGTCTAAGTTGGAAGTTAACCATTGTTTGGTTCTGGTACCAAGAGGTTCTTCTGTACTTTCTGGAGTATCATTCTGCATAATACCCGCTAATTCTGTAGCGTCTTTAGTATTGATTCCAGCATGTCTGAAATGATCAATTAAGGCTTGTATATCTCCCTCAGGAAGGTTGTTTGTTAGTGATGAATTTGTTCCTGAGACGGCATTTGTTACATCCCCATATATTATTTGTTGTGATATATGTGTAACTTTATTTGAGTCAACGTCCTTATTGCTTCGCGCTCCAAATGTTATGTTCACTGATTCCGGTACTGATTTTTCTAGTTCGATTGTTAATTCTAGTATTTTGTTTTTAACAGCTTGCTGTATGTTTGAAAGGGCAGAGCATGAAATCGAAGCGATGATCTCATTGCATGCATACCCTTCATATATTTTATTTTGCATTAGCAAAATTAAGTCTGAAGCATCTATACGCAATGAACCACCACCCTCTTTGCTTTGTTTAGCTAAATCGTCAATTGTGGCTATGCTTTCCCTAATGCTGTACTTTACCCAGCTTTCACCTGCGTATTTTTCGATTATATATGGGGCAATCTGAGCATTTTGAATACCAGAACCAAACGGTCCAGAAAATGTTCCTCGGTACGTTAGGTCAGTCGTTCTATATGGGGGGACTTCTACGTTTTTAGGATAACCTTCCGATTCATAATTAATCCAGTCTGCTAAGTCGTTACTCCCAAGTCGCGAAGCTAAAAATCTAAGTTTTAAAAGAATAGGACCTAGGTTTGCGTCATTCTGGACTATGGATTCCTGAATTTCATAAAGAAGTGTCATAATTTTATAGTATACCTTAGTTAGATGTCAGTGAGTATTTGGAGAAAATAAATTATGGTGTGGGCTACGAATGTTTTTTCTTCCAACTACTCAAATATTGATTGTAGCTTCGGTAAAGCAGGTAATTCATTTTATACATGTGATATACGGCTGTAGCTCCATTCAATAGTAGTTCATTTTTGTCTACATCCATAGGCCACATTACTTCTATTCCTCCTAAGTCTCCTGAGCCTTCGCCATATATTTCAAGTAAAAGATAATTTTTTACGATATTAAAAATATTGCTTTTTGAAGATGTATATTTTTTTGAAATTTTACCGCCTTCTCCACCTAGGCCCGCGTTTTCAATAAATGAACAATTTCCGCATTTGTCCAATTCAATCAAATGGGCCCAGAATTCGTCACTCATATACTGAAGACGATATGGGTGTACAAAACTGATATCAAGGTACAGTTTTCCGTCATACAGACCAAAAGTGAAGTCTTCTTCAAATTTCTTTGATCTAGCGGTGCCATAGTAGTATCTAGTATTCTCTGGGTTGCTTAAGTAAAACTCCCATTCATCTTTCACTTTTATGCTACTGACCCAAAGCTGGAGTATGGTTGCAAAGACTTGATCGATACTTCGCGTTGAGTCAGATTTTTCAAGGCCGTCAGCTGCGTTGTTATAAGCTGTTTGAAGAAGTTCGCCCCATTCCTGTTTCCAAATATCCATCACTGCCTACCTATTTGAATTTGATGAAAGATTTTCGCATGTCTGAACCTATAATCAATTTGGATGAAAATATATACCTGTTGCCCAAATAAAAAGGACTCACGTTTGGTTGACGCAAGTCCTTGAAATTTAGTTAAGCATATGCATTGTTTGGTAGATGTTTTGTTGCGTATCTACCTAGTTCGCTTTTAGTTCTGCCATCAATTATTTCAATATCTCAGTAACAAGCTTATGAAGAAATATAATTTGTTCATCGCTTGTTTTCCCGATCATCCACGCCAAATCTTCTTCGAGTTCTTTGCGCGTCGGTTTGATTGTGTCGAAGTCCAGAATGTCTTTGGCAGATACTTTCAGAGCAAGGGCAATCTTATTTAAAGCATTCACAGTAAGCTTGCTCGAACCTCTTTCTATTTCGCTGATATATTTATCATTTATATCAGCTTCACTGCCTAATTGGGCTTGAGTCAGCCCTTTTTTCTTACGTAGCTCTCGTATCCTTTTGCCAACTAATATCGAAATTTCAGCCATATATGACTCCTTGAATCATATAATGGCCGTGTCGTTGACTTATTAAAACATGCTAATTTTGGAAAAATAAAGCCATAAATTCTTGCTAATTCTTGAAAATGAGTTAGGAAAATCATGTTTTTAACTCATTAACTGCCTCCGTTGGGTTGATTTCATTATGTTAGTGCGAACAAAGATTCTATCTCTGGTCATGGCGGTTTTCATACTGCTTTTGACTGGCTGCGGCACAGTTGAAAATTCAAATGCAGATGTCCTATCGGTACATGAAAAGATAGCTAAATCGTTTGCTTCAGCAGCTAACAATACGGCGAATATTAAAATAAATTCGATAAGCCGAGGTCTAGGTAGAACCTATGGAGGATCGAGTGATGTTTTAAGGCGTAGGATTGGCTGCGATTTTATGAGAAACTATGCTGCACACCACATTATTCCCCTTCAGCTAAGAAACCATAGGGCACTAAGAAAAATTGGGATGGATATGGATGAAGAAGCAAACGGTATTGCTCTGCCAACTAAACCGGGGGTTGATCCAATTTTGCCTCTTCATCGAGGCGGGCATCCATTATACACTGCCGCTGTAAAGAATGAGCTTGATAAAATTCCTCCAAATGCTTCTGCGGCTAAAACAAGAGAACTAGTATCGAAGATTCAGTCCAATTTCCGTGAACGGCTTGAAGAAGGGGAGCCATTGCATGAAAAATATGGAGCAAAAGACCCATGGTACTAATTTATAGCGAAGTCCTTGAAAAAATAGACAAGACCCATTGGTTTAAAAATTTAGGTCAGCAGAACGACTTTTATACAAGTGCCGTTTCTTTGGAACAAGCTGTGGGCTTATGGAGGTCGGCTGAATTTGAAGAGGCTCATTCCGTTGCATGGGAGGCATTCAAGAGTAATATCCCTCGTGACAGAAAAGGGGAGTGGGCTAGATGTTTCTCAGAATGTAAAGACTCTTTGCTGAAGAGCCTTGGCAAGGCTCCTGGGGTGCATGAACTGCTATCTCAATGTCAGCAGGATATTGATGATTTTATTCTGCTACTGCCTCATATCGGAGCGATCGGCGAATCTCTGACAGAGAATGCAGATTTTAATTTTTTTACAAATCAACTCGAAGTTTATGACGCTGGGCATTGGGTTTGCGGTTGGTTAGGTGATCTGTATGAAGATGAATTTGTCTATCCGAAGTCCAATTTTATCGTGTTTTGATATTTTTTAAACCAATACTTTAGGTTTTTGTTTGGCGAGCAATTCTTAACACTGACTCATCCCTTTTTGCTGTATTTTAGTTTATTATGCTTTATTATCGTTTGTGATAGTTTACTATACGATATTATTGTGTATTTTTTTAATTTCTTGCCCAAATAAAGCAAAATCAATTATATACCACTGGCGTCCGAAGGCAGGACAGGTAAGGTAGGCCCACTTTTTCAAAGCGGCGTACCTTACGTCCTGCTCAACCTTGGGGTTGAGGGCACTTATTCGTCTTCGCTCAACGCAATTTGCAAAGACAAACAGCAGGAAGTGGAATGCGTGCCCAGTAAAAAACAAATCATTAAAGTCTACGTTTCCATAGAGGAATATGAGCAAATCTATGCAAGCGCAGAACAGTGCAGTTTGTCGCTGTCTGCTTTTGCCAAGGCCGTATGTCTGGGGCACGAAATTAAGAGCAGCACTGATCAGCAAGTCCGCCGGGAGCTTTTGAAACTTAATGGAGATCAGGGCCGTCTGGGTGGGCTATTGAAGATGCTGATTCTCGATGATGACGATAACCGAAATGCAGCCGAGAAACTGCTCAAAGAAATCGGTCAGATTCAAAAAGAGATAGTTCAGAAGGTGAGATCTATATGATTAGCCGCAGGGTTGCCTGTAAGCCGCAAAATGACAATTACCGGAGGCTGGCCCAATATATTGCTGATGCCAAGCACAAGGGCGAAAAGAGCCTTATGTCATGGTGTGCTGGTTGCTGGGCCGGTGATGATTACGAGTTGGCGATTCAGGAAGTGCTCGATACTCAGGATCTGAATAAACGAACCCGTAAGGAAAAGACCTATCACTTGATCGTGTCCTTCAGGCCGGAAGATGAGTCCGTCCTTACGCCTGAAAAATTTAAAGAGATTGAGCAGGAGTTTTCCAAGGTTTTAGGTCTTGAGGAACACCAGCGGCATTGTGGAGTGCATGAGAATACCAACAACCTGCATATGCACATCGCATACAACATGATTCACCCGGAGAAGCTGACCCGACATGACCCTTACCGGGATTTTCATAAGCGAGACCGGCTGCACCGTTATCTGGAACAAAAGTTTGGTCTGAAATCCGATAACGGCAGGCAAAAAGAATTGCAGCCCAAACGAAATAATGACCGTGCGGCTACTTATGAAGCCCATTCCGGCCAGCAGTCCTTTGATTCATATGTAAAGGAGCGCAAGGATTTTATTTTGGAGTCCTTGCGCTCTGCGCATGGGTGGCAGGAGTTTCATAAGTCATTGGCACAGATCGGTGTCGAGGTCCGGCTGCGCGGGAACGGCTGTATCATCAAAGACAGACATTCCAAAACGGCCATCAAGGCCAGCCGACTTGATCGTGATTTTAGTAAGCCCAAGCTTGAAGCCCTACTCGGCCACTATCAAAAGCCTGTAGGGTTCATGGTGAATGAAAAAGATAGGTACGTAGCCCGTCCTCAGCATAAACAGCGGGGTGAGCTTTATGCTGAGTACAAGACCGCTGTAGCCAAGAGGAAAAAGGTTTATGAGGCTTTGCGCGAAGAAGAGGATGGCCGCTGGAAGCAGATTAATTCTGATTGGGATGCCAAGGTCAAGGCCATAAGAAAAGACAACAAGCTGAGGCCCAAAGACCGAAGCCGGTTGATTGCTATGGCTACCAGTAGGAAAACGGCGGCTATGGAAGTTTTAAAAAGAGACATGGCTGAAAAACGTGCGGAGTTGCGCCAGCAAACACCTTTCAATCGTTGGAATGATTTTTTGAAATGGAAGGCTGAAAATGGTGATGAAACAGCTTTGCAGATTTTACGGTCAAAGAAGGAGCCGATTCATAGCACCCCCTCACCTGAATTTGCTGGCACGGCATCAAACGTTTCAGACCTGAAGATCAAGCAGAGCCAATTCAAATCAGATTCAAGCCTCGCTTGGAAAGACAAACGCAGGCTGCTGTCCATTTCCAAAATGCTCCAGTTGCAGGCAGAAGAGGCCAAGCGCGTAAACGATCCTAATCAACGTAGTCTGGATCAAATGACTTGGCGTGTGGATTCGTCTGGAAATATCCTCTACACGCTCAAGAGTGGAGCCATGGTTAAGGACAATGGCGATAAGATTTTCTTCAGCGTGAATGATTCAGGAGCAAGGCAGGTGGCGCAGGATTTTGCACGGGTAATGTTTGGGAGGAAGGCTGTTGTTTCAAGTAATATGATCGAGCGGGGGAGGGGATTGTCCCCCAGTCTGGGAAGTTTAATATAATTTCCCGTTGACAGATTCATCTGAGATGATTGGACGAGTGGCCTTCACTGTACATAAGAATAAGTAAATTTAGATAGAACCATTCAAAGATCTTAAAATATTTTTCGCCTGAAAATAACCACCGAAGCAATGGTCAGCCCGGCGAAAATCAAACCTTTGACGAGGGTTCCACTTTTGGAGGGGGCGTGAGCAGCTTGCTCCTGTTTAGACTTGGGAGCGTTCTCCACAAGATCAATTTCCGGGTTCGCAGCCTCAATTTCTGGCAGTGCAGACTCTTCTTTTTTGGGGAGCAGAGTTAATTTTGCTCGATTAGCCACGGTCCAACTCCTTTTTCAGCCATTTCCAGAAAGTTCGCACTTCGCCTGCCGCTTTTCCCTTTGCTTCGAATTCCGTCACCGTCCTGCCGTCGATAAGTGCATGACTGAACGCGGCCCTCTGGGATATGGCTGTGGGGGCTACATTCATACCATATGTTTCTAAGGCTTCACGTGCTTCCTGCACAATGGCGGTCTCACCGTAGCGGGTCGGGGGAGGACAGCAGTTGAGGACAATGGCACCGGGTTTGCCTACCTTGTTGGCAATGGATACGGAGTCGCCGATTGCTGCCAGATCGAGAATTGCCGGACGGCTTGGAATGACAATGAAGTCAGCCATGGAAGCGGCAATGGTTGCGTTCTCGGTCGAGTGCGGCGGGGTATCAATGATGAGGAATTCCGTTCCGGCTCCGGTGAGGGCTTCGATGTCTTTTTTCAGGCTTTGCGCAGTATATTTATGAACTTCAGGCAGAATTTTTGAACGGCGTTCACTCCAGACAGAAGAGCTGCCTTGAGGGTCGGTGTCTGCGATGACAACTTTACGGTTCCCCCCGGCTGCCACGGCAGCAAGGTGGATGGAAAGGGTTGTTTTCCCTGTTCCGCCTTTTTGCGCCAGCATAGTTATGATCTTCATTGCATCCCCCTGATAAAACGTATACTTGGGTCATTTTTCATGGAGATACCTTTTTCCCCTTCGGATCGCAAGTCTTCACGGAATAGAACCGTTCTTTTAAGTAATGCTAAACTGATTTATTCCTTTCAGATCAAAGAACAGCCTTTCCCCAGCCGCTGATAATAATGAGCATTCCCAGCAAAGCAACAATTCCCCCGACTATATCTGTTATTGACAGGGACATTCCGTCTACGAATTTAAGCCATGCAAGGGCGGTTGCCACATATACACATCCATAGGCAGCATAGACACGTCCGCTGGCTGCCGGGTGTAGGGTCAAAAGCCATGCGAAAACAGCCAGACTCGCGGCGGCGGAATCAGCAGCCAGACTGGGCCGTCCTTGCGCAGCCAGTAGTAGGGTAAAAAGCAGCCTATGATCTCGGCCAGCGCAGTAACAACAAAGAGAAGAAATGTTTTTGCTATCAGCATGGTAATCTTTTTTATCCTTCAATTGTTTTGTCTTCATTTGGCAATAATGAAAAGACTATTATCTGTCCGTGAAGCTTCTTGACAAGATCAGCATATTTAGTAAATGCCTGCGGTCGGTTGCATATTCAGGCATGGCAAACATTTTAGTGTTGTGAGCCGGGCAAAAATTGCTGACCGACTCTAATACCGGGTTAATCTTGATATTGTTTGCAGTAAACAAAGAAGATTCTTTATCTATGATTGTAGATATTGACATTCATTTTCATTTCAGTAATGTCCTCATGCATCATAGGTCGAGGGAATGTCAATTTTTTTGATAAAATAACAAAAGGATAGTTATGTCTATTTCACTCAGAAAAATGCCAAAAAATCAAAAGGGAATTGTCTCTTCTGTCAACGCCAGCGGTGAACTGGGACGCAGAATCAGGGATATGGGACTTGTTCCGGGAACCGAGCTGGTTGTCGTTGGCCGTGCGCCTCTGAAAGATCCGGTAGCCCTGCGCATGAAGGGATTTACCCTGACCCTGCGCAATAATGAGGCTGACTACATAACAATTGACGTGGAGAATTAATCCATGGCTAAGAAATATTATGTAGCCGTATCCGGCCAGCCCAACTGCGGCAAAAGTACCATGTTCAATGCCCTGACCGGGGCTACTGCCCGTGTGGGGAACTATCCGGGTATCACCGTGGACCGCACTGAAGGACATTATGAAAAGGGTGATTTCCGGGCTGATCTGGTCGATCTTCCCGGAACTTACTCTCTGACTTCCTATTCCATGGAAGAAGTTGTCGCCCGTGATGTGATTGTTGACGAGATGCCGGATGTGGTTATCAACATGCTGGATGCGACTTCTCTTGAGCGGTCACTCTATCTTGCGGTGCAGTTTATGGAAATCGGTGTTCCGGTGGTTCTCGGCCTGAACATGATGGACGAGGTGCGCAAAAAAGGCATCCGCATTGATTCCGAAAAACTTTCCGAACTGCTCGGCGTTCCGGTTGTGGAGTGCGTGGCCCGCAAAGGCGAAGGCCGCGACGAACTCATGGAGCACGTCAAGGAAGTCGCTGACAGGACTGGCGGCAAATGGACACCCATGGATATTTCCTACGGCCATGACCTTGATCAGGCCATTGAGGAAATGAGTGAGCTCATCAAAGAGAACAATTTTATGACCGACCGCTACAATCCGCACTGGCTGGCGGTCAAATATATTGAAGAAGATGAAATCATTCTTGAAAACGGCCAGAAAGTAAATCCTCAGGTGGCCCTCTTGCTGGAAAGCAAGGTCAAAGAAGTTGCGGAACACATCAAGAAAACCATGGACACTTATCCTGAAGCAGTGCTGGCCGACTACCGCTACGGGTTCATCAACTCACTGCTCAAGCAGGGAGTAATCAGCCGCGAAGACAACCTGCGTTTCGATAACTCCGATAAAGTGGATATGATCCTGACCCACAAACTTCTCGGCCCCCTGATCATGCTGGCGGTGATGTACGGTATGTTCTACATCACCTTTAACGTGGGTGCTATCCCGCAGGGCTGGGTTGAAGACGGTTTCGGCTGGATTTCCGGTGTGGTTGATACGCTCATGCCGGATGGACTCCTCAAATCCATGATTATCTCCGGGGCCATCGACGGCGTGGGCGCGGTCATGGGCTTTACCCCGCTGATCCTGATCATGTTCGCTATGCTCGTTTTTCTGGAGGACCTCGGCTACATGGCCCGCGTTTCTTATATGGTTGACCGGGTTTTCCGGGCCTTCGGCCTGCACGGCATGTCCATCATGCCCTTCATTATGTCCGGGGGACTTCCCGGCGGCTGCGCTGTTCCCGGAGTCATGACCTGCCGGACCCTGCGCAGTCCCAAGGAACGCATCGCCACCATCCTCACCGCACCGTTCATGGTCTGCGGAGCGAAAACCACCGCCTATATCCTCATTGTCGGAGCATTTTACCCTGATAACGCCACGGATGTAATGTTCGGTATTGTCCTGCTTTCGTGGGTGCTGGCCCTGTGCGTGGGCCGTCTGCTGCGCTGGACCGTGCTCAAAGGTGAGGCCACTCCCTTTGTCATGGAACTGCCGCCTTACCGCATCCCCACCCTGCGCGGGGTTGCCATCCATACCTGGGACCGTGTCTGGGAATACATCAAAAAAGCCGGGACCGTCATTCTGGCCATTTCTGTGCTCATGTGGGCTTTGATGACATTCCCGCAGCCGACTCCGGGTCAGGTGGCGGCTTTCGATACCCAGCGTGCGCAGGTCACCGAGCAGAGCAAAACATGGAGTGGGACTCCTGAAGAGGTAAAAACAAAACTTGATGACGCCCTTGCCAGGATCAGTAACAGAGAAGGCGAGGAAGCCCTGAAAAATTCCTACGCCGGACAGATAAGTGAGGCTATCACCCCTGTAACTGATCCCGCAGGATTTCCGTGGCAGGCCAACATCGCCTTTATCGGGGCGTTCGCGGCCAAGGAGGTTTTTGTCTCGACCATGTCAACGGCTTATTCTCTTGGCGAGGAAGATCCCGAGGACGCGACTTCGCTCAGTGCCAAGCTGGCGGCGGACCCGGCCTGGACACCTGCGGTCATCTGGTCGGTAATCGTCTTTCTGCTGGTTTACGTGCCATGCATGGTCACGGTGGCGGTAATCATCCGCGAAACCAATTGGAAATGGGGGCTGTTCTCGGTCTTCGGTTCACTCGGTTTCGGTTACGCTCTGGCTGTCATTGTCTATCAGGCTGGCACCTCACTCGGTTTCGGTTAAATCAAGAATGCTGAAAACCGCATGCTTTGCTTGGGCAGGGCATGCGGTTTTTCTTTATTTTGATGCACTACTATACTGTCTGATTGATTTTGAAAGTTAAATTCATTTGAAACGAGGTTAAAATGAGTAAAAAATCGTACAAACACGCAACTTTGTTCAGCCTGCTTATCGCAGGGCTGTTTATGCAACTGAGTGTAGTAACAGCCCATGCCGGACCTACCTACGCTCCTGAAAAAATCGCAGCGGTGATGGTCGGGGACCGTGTGGTTGATATTGCTCTTGGTCTGGGAGTTATTCCTCAGGCTATGGTGATCAGGGGATCACAATGGGAAAAGGGAGCACAGTTGAAACTGGCAACTGACATATTGGGTTGCCCACTATACGCAACTAAGAAAAAGCCCAAAGCCGTTGCCGCATATATGAAAAAGTATGGTTTGAAGAAAATTATTGTTGAAAAAAGTCCGCAGTTCTGCCTGCACAAGAAAAAAGTTAACCCTGTGAATATTGTTGGTTTGGTAGCCGACGTTCCCGGAGTGCAGGTTGAATATGTGGATTTTTCCCAAGGAGTAGCTTCAGCCATTAAGCAGATAGCTTTAATACTGGATAAAGAGCAGCTGGGAATTGACCTTGTCCAAAAATATGAAAAGGGCATGGAGTCAATTAAAGTTGCAAATCTTGGAAAGCGGGTGCTTGTGCTCAAAGGGCTGAACATGGCTTCAGGCAAATATTTTGTTCAGGTTGAGGCCCCCGGAGGATACTCTGACCACTACATACTTTCCAAACTCGGTTGCGAAAACATTGGCGCAAAAATTTTCAGTAAAAAAATGAAGGTAAGTAAAGGTTTTGCGACCAAGAGAAAATTTACCGATCTCGATCAGGCCAATCCCGATGTTATTGTCATCACCGGTGATGCTGATGCCGTTCAGCGGGCTATAGCCAAGGCCCTAAAGGACAAACCGTCCCTTGCTGAAGTTCCGGCAATTAAGAATGGGGCCGTAATATGCCTGCCCATGTACGTTGATTCCAGTGTGTTGGAGTATCCGAAAATATTCAGACAATGGAAGAACGCGCTGTCCATGTAAAAAAAAATCTGTCCCTATATCGCACAGGTATGAGAAATGACAATGAAATTAAAAACGATACAGTTAATACTATTGATTCTGCTATCGAGCATGGCCTTCCCCACATTGGGATCAGCGGAAACCGACGAGGATTCCTCCATGACAAAATACGGCAGCCTCAAAGCCAATTTCAGGGCCTATTATCTGACCCACCGGGACAAGGAAGGTGAGTTTTTTGACGCCAACATTTCCGAGTCGCTGGCCCTTGGCGGCAGCCTTGAATACGAATCTCCCAAGTTCGGGGATATTTTCAGCTTCGGACTGACCGGATACGGGGTTACCCCGGTGGGCGTCTTCGACCAGAAAGACCGGGGCGGCACGGAATTGCTGGACGACAACAATGAAGGCTACGCCGTACTCGGTAAGGCTTACGCCCTGCTCGAACATTGGGATTCTTACATTAAAGTTTATCGGCAGGACCTTGAAACCCCGCTCATCAACGGTGACGACGACAAGATGGTCCCCAACCTGTTTGAAGCCTATACCGCCGGAACCTCCCTTCTCCCGGATGTAAATTTTACCCTCGGTTATGTGGATAAAATGAAGGCCAAAAATTCGGATGTTTTTAAAAGCATGACCAGGCTGGCTGATGATGACGGAGTGCAGTCCCGGAACAGCGGTGTAATCATGGCAGGTCTTGAATGGACTCCGGCAGAATTTATCTCTACTCAGATTTGGAACTACAATTCCCCGGACTACATTAACATGGCCTTTGCCCAGATCGACCTGACCCACAGCATTAATGACGACCTTGAGATACACGGTTCAGTCATTGGGCTGGACCAGCGCAGTTCAGGTTCTCAGGACGGTGGAGACTTTAATTCCGCTGAGTTCGGGGTGCTGGCCGGATTTGTCTGGAAGGGCTTCGGCATAGATGTGGGTGGAACATTTGTGGACGACACACGGGACATTACCTGCCCCTGGGGCGGTGTGCCTTTCTTCACCTCCATGACCATTGCCGACAATGACCGCGCCGGAGAGCAGACTTTCTTTCTCGGAGCATCTTACGATTTCAGCGAAATCGGGGTGGACAATCTTAACGTGGCGGCCATGATTACCTTGTCTCAGACCCCGGATTCAGGACCCAACGCATCCCCGGATCAGAACGAATATGACTTTGAAATAGATTACGCATTCGACGGTGCGCTTGATGGGCTTTCCCTGACCAACCAGTACGCCTACCTTGATCAGGATGAGGGGCAGGGCGGCCAGGACGGTATGGAAGTGCGTTTGAAGTTTGAATATGAGCTGGATATTTTTAATAAATTACTTGCGAAATAAACCAATATTTAAATGGGTTGAAAAAGGCGCATCCTGATTTCAGGGTGCGCCTTGATTTATTCTCCCTGCGGCATGACCAGTTCAAGGGGAAAACCGTATTTTTGTGCCAGCCGGTCAAGAAATCCTGTTGATTTCAGCTGGCGCAGATTTGTGTTGAAAATATCAACCAGCTTATGCGCTTCAGGGTATTTTCGCGAGACCATGAGGTGCATTTTGTTGTTGCTATATGGGGTCCGGGAAAGACCGATGTTTTTTCCGATTTCCGGGTGTTTCCTGAAATATTCCATTGCTGCGAATTCATCAAAAACAGTCAGCTCGGCACGATTCAGATTGATCATCTTAAAGGCTGAATCCTGATTCTTGACCGTTTTGTATTTAATGCCTGCTTTTTTCCATGCTTCGAGATAGGACCAGCCGAGGAGGCCCAGCAGCCGGTAGTTTTTCAGGCTTTCCTGTCCCTGATAATCGTATGCGGGATTAAGCTTTTTGTTGAACACAACCGGATTGCGGGTCATGAACAGCGCATCGCTGAACAGTGCGAATCCTTCACGCTCTATTGTCTTGGTAAACGGGATTCCGCCAAAAGTTCTTCCGCTTTTTATTTGTTGAACACATCTGGCCCAGGGGAGTTCGATGTAGCGCACTTCTATGCCGGAGAGGGCAAATGCTTCAGTTACCACCTCATTGAAAAAAGCGGGTTCTCCGGGGCTTGTGCTGGCAAAGGGAGGCCAGTGGCTGCTGGCTATGGTCAGCGGCTCTGCGGCAGGTGCCGGGCTTGAGAACAAAAGAGCAGACAGCAGGAAACACAGCAGCAACATGCTTTTTAATTCCACTGGCGGACATTCTTGCTTTTCCATGTAAAGTGCTCCCCTGTATTTTTAGTCCGGATTTTAATATCCCGCTACAATTAATATTAAAAGTATTTATTCTGCAATATGTCTGTTTTCATGAAATCCTATGGTGATTTTGAAATTCTTTATCATTTAGATTGATGTTTAGGCAAGGTTGAAGTAGAGGCGTTGTATCAAACGTTAAACATGCAGGGAGAAATGTTGTTCTGTCAGGCTTAAGCTGTCTGCTGTCTGGATAGCATTGTGCCGTTATGAGAAAAAAATATTCCGTGACCAGAATTGTAGTGCTGATAATTGTTTCCACTACAACCGTAGCCTTAAGCCTGTTCGGTATTCTTGATTCTCTGGACTTGCGAGAGAAAAGCAATTCCCGGTTGCAGGATACGCAGGTCTTTTTGGCGGACAACCTGAGCATGACTCTGGCAGAGCCGTTGTGGTCGCTTGATATGGGAATGGTCCGTAAGCTTATGCTGGCGGCAATGGCTGAAAAACAGATCTGCACCATTCGTTTGAAATCTTCTGACAAGCTGCTGACCCTTAGGCGTGATTCCAATTGGCGACCACTGTTTGTTGATTCAGAGCAGAGCCGGTGCCGACTTGAACATGTGCGCACAGAACGGGATATCTGGACGGACAGCAGGCCCATTGCCAAGCTTGAAATTTGTTCCACGGATAAGTTTATTCATGAAGAGTTGCGCCGGATTTTTTTTGCTACCGCGTTGCGGGTGGTTGTTACGAATTTGTTTTTAATATTTTTGCTCTATTTCAGCCTGCGCCGGGTCATAATTCTGCCGCTTAAGTCTATTGAGAATTATGCCCGTAAAGTGCAGCAGGGCAGGAATGCCTATGTCCAAACCGGTCCCGGCGAAGAATTTGTCAGCGTTAAGAATTCCATCAAGGATATGGTTTGGGAACTAAGTGAAAGGTACGAAGAATTAGACAGGAGCACGGCGGAGTTGGCGCAGTTGAATTCCACTCTGGAGCATAAAGTCGGCAAACGCACTTCCGAGTTGCATGATGCCAAGGAAGCGGCAGAGCTGGCCAGCAGGGCCAAGAGTGATTTTCTGGCCAATATGAGCCATGAAATTCGTACCCCCATGAATGCTGTTCTCGGCATGGCCTATCTTGCTTCCAAAACCGATCTGGACAGTTCTCAGCGGCACTATATTGAAAAAATTGACAGTTCTGCCCGTTCATTACTTAAAATAATTAATGACATTCTTGATTTATCCAAGGTGGAAGCCGGAATGCTGCGTGTCGAGAAAACGCGCTTTCGTATTGACCAGATTCTGGAACAGGCTTGGACCGTGGTTTCATTCAAGGCCCATGAGAAAAAGCTCGAATTCCTGATCGATGTTGCCAGGGACGTTCCGGTAAGTCTGATGGGTGATCCTTTGCGCATTTCCCAGATACTCATAAACCTTTGCAACAATGCCGTTAAATTCAGCGAGCATGGTGGGATTCTGCTGGGCATAGCGGTTGTCCGGCGCAGTGATGAACGGGTAAAGCTGCGTTTTTCAGTGCGCGATGAGGGGATCGGCATGACCCCGGAGCAGATGACCGCTGTTTTTGAGCCATTTGCGCAGGCAGATATTTCCACCACCCGCAAGTTCGGCGGCACAGGGCTGGGCTTAAGTCTTTGCCGCCAGATTGTGGAGATTATGGGCGGTGAAATAGGGGTGGACAGCATTTACGGCGAAGGCAGTACTTTCTGGTTTGAAATGGATTTTGAGGTTGCCGGGCAGGAAGAAGAAAAAGAATATTTGGAAAGTTCATTCAAGGGGCTGCGTACTTTAATAGTGGATGATAATCCCACATCACTTTCCATTCTCAGGGAGATGTTTGAACAGGCCGGTCTGGAGGTTACTACGGCAGGGTCCGGGAATGAGGCTTTGGAGATTTTACGCAACATTCCTGACCGGGAATCATTCGGATTAGTGGCAATAGATTGGCGCATGCCCGGTATGGACGGTCTTGAGCTGGCGGCAAAAATTTCAGATGACGAAAATATTAGCAAGGTCCCGCCCATGATGCTGGTTTCCGCATACGCAGATAGATACCTTCTTGAGAGAATGGAGAAGTACGATTTTATAGGTCTTTTGTATAAGCCTGTGAATCCGGCATTGCTTCATGAACTGCTGGTGGCGAACTTCGGAACCCGGCATGAAATGCTGGCTTTGCAGGAAGAGTGCGCAACTGTCCCGGTTCCGTATCTGGAAGGGGCCAGTGTTCTAGTTGTGGAAGATAATGAAATAAACAGGACAGTGGTGCGCGAAATTCTGGCCGAGACAAGGGTGCGGGTTCATGAAGTTGAGGATGGCGGACAGGCCTTGGAATTTCTGGAAGAAAATGAAGTTGATGTTGTTTTGATGGACATTCAGATGCCCGTGATGGACGGCTATGAAGCCACTACGCGCATCAGGGAGCAGGAAAGATTCCGGGAACTGCCCATTGTTGCCATGACCGCCCATGCCATGACCGAGGATAAGGCCAGAAGTAAGGCAGTGGGTATGAACGGGCATGTTGCCAAGCCTTTTGATCCTGAAGATCTGTTCAAGGTTCTTTCCGGTCTTGTCAATGTAAAGACAGCCCCTCCGGCATCGTGGGAGTCCGGTGTGCGTGAAAAGGTCGCGGATTCCATAGAAAAATTTTGCAGCATCAGCGGAATTGATACCGCTGTCGGACTCAGGCGTGTCCGGGGCAATGAAAAATTGTATCGCCGCATGCTCGCCGACATAAGCGAGAACTTTTCCCATGCAGACCGGGAATTCCATAAATTGCTGGATTCTGGCGAGCGGGAGAAAGCCGTGATGCTGGCTCATACCATCAAAGGGTCCGCTGCGATGTTGGGTGCCTCTGATCTTGCTGAATCTTCCGGGATTCTTGAACTTGCAATCGCTCATGGAGATGACGATACGCAGGAGAAACTTGCCCAGTTCAGTGAAAAGCTTGCTGAAGTGATGGAGGGGCTTGAGACATTACGGGTGGAAGAAGCAGATTGCAGTTCGGTTTTTGTTTCAGAGTTTTCGAAGGGTCTGATTGATATAGCAGAGCTGCGCAACGGTCTTGCTGAAATGGAACCGCTTCTGGTTAAAGGTTCTCCGGTGGAGAGTATGGAAAAAATTAACGGACTGCGCTCCCTGTACTGGCCTGACAGCCTGTCCGTTGATTTGGAAAGCCTGTTTAAACATGTCTCCGGCTATGAATTTAAAAAAGGGATTGAACTGCTTGGTGTCATTGACCAAAAGCTTTTTGATATGGAGAGAGTAAAATGAATATGGCTTTGAAAAAAAAGGAATGTCCTGAAACTTTTGAATTGACAACCAAAGATCCGGGACAGCCTGTGGTACTCATAGTTGATGACAATAATCTCAATATCGACCTGATGGTTGAGGTCCTTAAGGATCAATACAGTTTGCAGGTCGCCCTGGATGGGCAGAGGTGTCTGGAGCTTCTGGAAAATTTTACCCCGGACATCATCCTGCTCGATGTAATGATGCCGGGCATGGACGGATATGAACTATGCAGGAGGCTTAAAAGCAACTCCGCTACGGCGAAGATTCCGGTCATCTTCATCACCGCCAGAACGCAGGAAGATAATGAGGCCGAAGGATTTGCCTGCGGTGCTGTGGATTATATTGCAAAGCCGATTTCACCGCCTGTGCTTCAGGCCAGAGTTGCCACCCACATTGAACTCAGCCGCAAGCAGAGTGCTTTTGAAGAACGCATAAACCGGCAGGTGCTGGAGATCAGGAATTCTCAGGAGGATGCGGTCTTTATGCTCGGAACTGCCGGGCATTATAATGACGACGATACCGGAGTCCATATCTGGCGCATGGCTGATTATTCCAAGGCTCTGGCTAAAGCGGTGCTCTGGCCAGTTGAACAGCAAAGGCTGATTCAGCTGGCGGCTTCCATGCACGATACCGGTAAAATAGGCATTCCTGATGCTATTTTGAAAAAGCCGGGCAAGCTGACAGAAGCGGAATGGGTGGAGATGCGCAAACATTCCGAACTGGGCCACAGGATACTTTCAGTTTCGAGCTGTCCTTTGTTCCAGATGGCTGCGGAGATCGCTCTGCACCACCATGAACGTTGGGACGGCGGCGGCTATCCGCATAACCTGAAAGGAGAAGAGATACCGGAAGTTGCCAGAATAGTAGCCGTGGCCGATGTTTTTGACGCACTGACCTCCAGCCGTCCTTACAAGGAGGCGTGGCCGGTAAAGAAGGCTTTTGAATATATAGCCGACAGCAAAGGTCACTTTGAGCCCAGACTGGCTGAAACATTTCTTTCCATTTCTGATCGCATACTGGAAATCAAAGAATACTGGGCTGCTGATGAATCGAAGATGCGTATTCTGAAATAACTGATTTTGCACATTGCTATATGCGATGAATGAAAATGATTTTTATAGTCGCTTAGGAGGAGAGGCCCGTCAGGCCTTGGAGGTATGTAGACTATGGTTAATGATCCCTTTCATAAAGAACAGCGTTTGCTGGATAAAGCCGCAGCAGCCTTAAAAGACGGAGAAGGCAGCGAGGCGGCGGCAAAGGGTGTTTTGAATTCTCTGCTTAAGGGGTACCGCAAGCTGCTTCGCCAGAGCAGGCGTCTGGTCACCATGGGTGATCGCATGCAGATGACCCTGAATGAAGTAAACCGCAACCTTACGGTCAGTGAGCAGAAATTTCGCGGTATATTTGAAAATGTTACCGAGGGAATTTATCGCTGCACCGCAGCCGGGGAGATTGTCGAAGCCAATCCGGCTCTGGCCGCCATGTTCGGCTACGACAGCCCTGAATCTTTTGTGGGTGAAGTAAAGAATATCAAAGCCCTGTTTTGTAATTCCAAAGATTATGCCCGTTATCAGAAGTCTCTTGAAACCGGGTTTTCCAGACGTTTGGAGGTGACAGCCTGCACCCCCGCAGGGAAGACCATCTGGGCGGAGATCAGTGCCAGTGTCATGCATGATTCCGATGACAGTGAATGCTCGGGTATTGTCGGTGTCCTCACAGATATAACCGAGCGCAGGAGCATGATGGAAGAACTCTGCCGACTGGCCCGCACCGACAGCATGACCGGCCTCTGGAACCGGGGCTATTTTATGGAGCTGGGCAACCGGGAGGTCCTGCGCAGCATCCGCAATATGGAAGCCTGCTCCCTGCTGCTTATCGATGTGGATTTTTTCAAGAAAGTCAACGACCGCTACGGACACGATGTGGGTGACAAGGTCTTGATAGAGCTGGCAGGCATCATGTCCGATTCGGTGCGCGAGACTGATCTGGTGGCCCGGATCGGGGGTGAGGAATTCGTTGCCCTGCTTCCGGGGACCAGTATGGGTGAAGCCCGCAATGTGGCCGGGCGGATGGCTCAAAATGTCCGTAATACCGTCATTGAGGCCGGAAAAGATGAATTCGGCATCACGATCAGCATGGGCCTTTCAACGCTTTGTCTTGGAGATGATCTTGAGCGGCTTATGAAGAACTCGGATATCGCCCTTTATGCCGCAAAGAAAAAAGGCCGGGACCGTGTAGAGGAGTATCGGGACAGCAGCACCCGGCTTTCCGGTATTGTACAAAGTGAAGCGGGCGGGGAGGTCCAGCCGCAATGAGTCATATTGTCAGTTTTCTGAATTACCTGATGAATTGGTCCGTGCAGCGCAAGATGCTTATCATTATGTTTTTTTTGACCATTATCGGCCCGCTCGGCCTGCTTGCAGCGATAGAAATGAAAGGGGCCAGATATGCCAGCGGTCTGCTCATGGGCATTCTCAGCCTTACGGTCCTGTTGCTGATCCCTTTTTCCCGCTGGATCAGCCGCATTGTGGCCTTGAAGCCCATTACTGAAATGAATGACCATTGCAACAGGCTTAAAAGCGGTGATTACTCTTTTGTTCAAGAGCCTCCGGCGGAAGTGGAAGGTCATGATTTCATCAACCTCAAGCGTAATATGTTCTGGATGGGCCATGCCATTGCGGCCAGAGAGCGGAAATTGGCCGACGCAAAAAGCAGGCTGGCTGAGGCCAAGCAGCAGATTGATGAAAGTATTGAGTATGCGAGTTTTATCCAGACCGCCTTTCTACCCGGTACCAATCGTCTGCAAAAGTTTTTACCCCGGAGTTTTCTGCTTTGGCAGCAGCGTGACAGTGTCGGCGGTGATTCGTACTGGTTCAAGGAATGGGGGGAAGGTTTTTTTGTCGGGGTTATTGATTGTACCGGGCATGGTGTTCCCGGAGCTTTCATGACCCTGATTGTGCAGTCCCTTTTAGACCGTTCATCCACTGTGCAGTCGGCCAGCCCGGCTGAAGTTCTGGGCAACATGAACAGGCAGATCAAGGAAGCTCTCAGCCAGCACGATAAAGAGTCCGGGTCCGATGACGGTATGGATTGTGCGCTTTGCTATCTGGACCCGGTAAATGGAAAAATGACCTTCGCCGGGGCCAACAATCCTCTCTACATCGCAGACAATGAGGGTGTCCGGCTGATTAAGGGAGACCGTTGCGGACTGGGCTATGTCCGCTCACCCGGTGATTTTGTTTTTACAGATCATGAACTGGAGTTGCGTCAGGGCATGCGTTTTTACCTGACCACTGACGGGATTACCGACCAGATCGGCGGGGAAAAGGGCTTCCCGTTTGGGAAGCGCAGACTGATGCGTTTTTTTGAAGAAAATTTTGATTCGCCCATTGCAGCGCAGGGCGAGTCTCTTGGAAGGGTTCTGGTTGGCTATCAGGGCCGTGAATCGCGCCGGGACGATGTTACCGTTCTGGGCTTTGAAATTATCTGACGGGAGCACAAGAATGTCGATGGAATTATATTCATATTATCAGGAAATGCAGAAACAGGGGACAATCCTTTACTTCAACGGCCCGGTTTCCCAGACAGTGGTTGAAGGGATTGCCGAACTGCTGCGGGACAAGCTGCGTGCGGATGAGACCGGCATGGGCTCTGTGCAGAGGGTCTTTGCCGTTCTGGTGGAGCAGATGCAGAACATCGTGCGTTACTCTGCTGAAAGGATTGAAGGCAATAAAGGATTTGACGGCGAAATAGCCTTTGGAACACTCATGGTCGGTCACGAGGAGGAAGACGGCAGCTACTATATCGCCTGCGGCAACCGGGTGAAAACTGCCGAGAGTACGGAAATCGCCAGAAGAATTGATATTCTTCAGGGGATGAACAAGGACGAGCTGAAGGCCTACTATAAAGAGTGCCGGAAAAAGAAAAAAGCCGACAGCGTTAAAGGAGCCGGGCTCGGTTTTATCGATATGGCCCGCAAATCCTCCCGTCCTCTGGATTATTCAATAACTCCCATCGACGGCGAAAATTCTTTTTTCATGATGAAAGTCGTGACTGTTTAGGATGGCAAAGATGAAAAAATATATAATAGAAGGGACAAAGTCGTCTCCGGCAATCAATCTGGACCCGGCAAGGAACCTTTTTGAAATCCGTGGTGAATCATACCCGGAAAATTGCTGGGCGTTTTACAAACCCATGTTTGAATGGCTGGAAAATTATTTTGCAAATGCTGCCCATGCTCCAATAGTGTTTGATATGGAGATTTTATATTTCAACAGTTCGTCCTCCAAGACGTTTATGGATTTCTTCGACCTGCTCGATGAACAGTCTGAAAACGGGCGTGAAGTTATCGTGAACTGGCGTTATCACGAAGAAAATGAGACTGCCATGGAATGCGGGGAGGAGTTTATGGAAGATGTATCCTCCATACAGTTCAATCTGGTGGAGTTCGGTGATTAAACTGAACAAATGAAAACCCCTCCTTAGTGCCGATGGCCGCTAAGGAGGGGTTTTCCGCAGGGATGGTTCAGTGAGGAGATGAGGGCTTTACTGAGAAATTTGGAAATGTTGACCCTGTTTTTAATCAGTGCAGGAAAGTAGCCAGATCAAAATGGGCGGCATCGGCCAGTTCCTGAGCTGCGTGTTGGAATTCATCTTCGCATTCACAGGTGAAAAGTTTTTGCAGGAGTTCCGGTTTGAGGATCTCTTCATCATAGGAAATGGTCATGCAACGGGTCAGCGGATTAAATCTGGTTCCGGTCATGCCGGGCATTTCCTCTCCCTTGGGTGGTCCGAAACCGTTGACTTTAACATATTTAACCACTTTGGGATTAACGATCAGCTCCATGCCGAATTTAAGTTTCAAGCTGCCCGGAGTATGTTTTTCAATATTTATATGGTCACGAAGACCAAGCATGAGTTCCAGATCCATACGTTTTTTCCCTTTTGAACAGCATAGTTAAACGTTTTAACGGTTGGTAGAAGCTTATGGTTTTATTCGTTTCAGCCTGTTCCTGATTTGAGTGCTCAATCGTTAACGGGCCACCATCACTGACAGGAAAGAAGGGGGGAGCCTCTACCTGTTTTTTTGAATACAAAAATACCCCGCAGCCGAAATCAAGGCGGCGGGCCATGCCGTAGGCGACCAGTAAATCCAGCACGCGCTGAATATCTTCGTGATCGACATCAGGAAAATCCGGCTTTGCCCGACTGAAGAAATCATCCACCGCCAGATATCCGTCAGTTCCTGCCAGTGCTTCGGCAACAGCGGCTAACGGGAGGGAAGCGATTTTTTTCATGTTGGTAGTCCCCTTGAACTGGGCTTTTTCATTTGCTTCGGACATGGCGACAATGAAATTCATTGTCAGAACAATGTCAAGGAAAAATATATTTTTAAATTTAATTTTTGGGTTAAATCAGATTTTTGTTTACTGAATTTAATTATGTTTTTACTGAGTCTTTCCCTGCTATTTGCATAATGCATAAATATTGATTTTTTGGATTCATTGACGGAATGAATCTGATAATGAGTGTCGTTTGCTTTTCGGAGCTATAGGAGATTCCAGCATGTTTAAATTAAGACTTGCCCATAAATTGACCGGTGCTTTCGCCGTCCTGCTTGCATGTGCTTTGATGCTTGGCGGAATGGGACTTTACAGTCTGCATACACTTTCCCAAAAAATGGAAGCCCGCAGTTCTCTGGATGAAATTATTTCAACCGGTCAGGAGGCTCAGTCGGCAGCCTTTGACTGGTTGATAAACCGCGAAACTTTTGCTGTGAGCAAAGACGGTAAGCACCCGGAACCTCTTCTTAAGTATGACGAGCTGTTCAAGAATCTGGAGGGGCAGATAGTTCTGATCAGCGGAAAACAGGATCAGGGGGCTGATGCACTGGCTGCCGGAAAATACAAAGCGGCATTTGAGTCCTTTCATAAAGCTTTTATCTCCTATCAGTCTCATTTCAATAAAGGAACTGAAATGGTCCGGGGGCTACGGGAAGCCTCTATAGGCATTCTCGCTAAAGCCCAGTCTCTGAACAAGGCTGTAGCCAGAAAATCACGGAAGCTGAAAAAGAAACTGGCTGCCGGACATAGCGATGCGGCTGCGTTGCAGTCCATTATGGTGGAAATGAATTTGCTTGCAGAGCAAAAAGAGATTGCCGCCATCCTGCTGAACAAACCTCTCGGCTTTCAGGAAATGGCCAAGGATTTTATTCTGTACAAAGATGAAGACAGCGGACGCGGCCTTATTGTTGATATGGAAAAACTGCTTGGAATCGACAAGGAAGCTACCATGGGTAAAAGTCTGCCTATGATGTCCGCAACCTTTCCTAATGGTCGTGAAGCCAAGCTTTTTAAGCAATTGACGGATTTAACTGCTGATTACCTGAACTCCTTTAAGGGATATTTTGCCGAGAACGGCAATATGAACAAAGCCATGGCCCAGATGGTTCAGGCGGAGATCGCGCTGCGTGATCTGGGCACCTCCATCAGGGAAGAGAGTGCCGGGGATTATGCAAAGGCGCAGCTTGCTGCGGAACAGCTTATGTGGTTGCTCTCCATATTGGCTGTTGCTGTTTCTTTTGTGTTGATTGCGTTGAATATGTTTGGTGTTGTCCGACCGATCAGGAAGATTGTCCGGGATATTAAACGGGTCGGCGATTCCATTGCTTCCGGCGGGGAAGATTTTAAATATCTTGAGAGCAAAAGCACCGATGAACTCGGTGATCTGGCCGGTTCATTCAACAGTATGCTCACTGCTATTGGAAGCAGCAATGCCGAAACAGCCAAGGCTTTTGCCGTGGCTGAAGGCGAGGCCGAGTCTGCCCGCAAGGCTCTTTCCAGAGCGCAGGAGGCTGAAGCAAAAGCGGCTGAAGCACGGAAAGAGGGTATTCTCCGGGCTGTGGCTTCCCTTGAGCGGATTGTTGAGTCTCTGGTGGGGGCCTCGGAAGACTTGTCAGACCAGATAGCCGGAGCGGCTGCCGGTTCGGAAGAGCTTCAGCAGCAGACCGCTTCGTCTTCCTCTGCATTGACCGAGCTTGGAGTCAGCATTCAGGAAGTTTCCAACAACAGCTCCGGCGCGGCGGAAAGTGCGGATCAGGTCATGCGTACTGCCAGAAGCGGGGCCGAGGTGGTGGATGATGCCAAGCAGGCTATTTTCGGAGTCAGGACCGAGACTGACACGCTCAAAACAAGTCTTGAGGATCTGAGTTCCCGTGCTGATGATATTGGGCAGATTATGACTGTGATCAACGAGATCGCGGACCAGACCAATTTACTGGCCCTTAACGCGGCTATTGAGGCCGCCCGTGCAGGCGAAGCCGGGCGCGGGTTTGCTGTTGTGGCTGATGAGGTGCGCAAGCTGGCGGAGAAAACGCTTCATGCCACCACTGATGTAGGCGATACCATTAAGGCTATCCAGCAGAGTACGGCCAAAAACATGAAAGGCATGGAAAGTGCCGAGCGGGCAGTGGCCAAAAGCACAGGGTTTGCAGAAGATGCCGAGCAGTCTTTGCGTGAAATAGTCAAGCACGCCGAAGAGTCCAACACGCAGGTGCATACAATCGCTTCGGCAGTGGATGAGCAGTCTGTTGCAGCGGATAATATCAGTATGGCAACCGAGAACATAAACACTTCCGCTATGGATATGGCTGAGACTATGTCCAGGTCAAGTTCTGCGACACAGGCTCTTAAAGAACTGGCAGCAGAACTTGATGATTTGATCGATTCGTTAAAGAACGAAGAGTGATTTGTGCCGAAGTATTCATACTAATTTAGGAGGTTGACTCTCCTGTCATAAATATATTATCGCCCACAGCAAGAGAAATAGACAATCGTTTTCAATTGCAATCGCATGTGTATGTCTTTTTTGGAAGATCAAAGTGCTTCCCTGATTACGTACCCCTAGGGGGAGTGCTTTGGTCTTTTAATGAGCGGACATACGGTACATTTATTAAATCCATCAAAAAGAAGGTTCCGCCATGCAAAAAGAACCGCAAACCGTATTCATTGAATATCTGAATAAAAATGGTTTGAACATCACCCCGCAACGCAGGGCAATTGTAGAGACATTTCTGGAGACCGAAGGTCATTTCACAGCTGAACAATTAGCCTCATATGTGCGTGAACGCACGCCTGAGATAGGTATGAGCACTGTATACCGGACATTGAAGCTTTTAGTGGACTCCGGGGTGGCCGACTGTCTTGATCTTGGAAACAAAGTAGATTTGTACGAGCATGCATACGGACATACCCATCACGATCATCTGGTCTGTACCAAGTGTGGAAAGAAGGTTGAGTTTACATGCGAATGTCTTGAGCGTCAGCAGGGTGTTTTTGCGGCAAGGCACGGATATGAATTGACCCGTCACCGGGTGGTCCTTTACGGCATTTGCTCCGAGTGTCAGGAAAAAGGTATTCCCACAGCCTGATTTTTTAAGAACAGCCGTCACGTGAATTTAAAATTTGAATTTTATTGATGAATTTATCCGCGAAAAATAATTTTTTTGCTTTTTTTTTGAAAAAAGAAAAGAAAATCCTTTAACTTTAACCAAAGCAAGAATGATAGGCAAATTTTATTTGTAAATTTATCCTTGCTATTTTTCACTTAAAAGAGCAAAAAAGATTTTCTTTTGGGTAATTGAGAAACGTATTCAAATTCATAATCGCCGATAACTGTATTCAACTTCAAAATCGTCGATAAATGAATTCAATTTCAAGATCATTACGGAGGGCGGATATGCCGGGACGTGGAAAAGGTCATGGACGTGGAAAAGGGCAGGGGCATGGCAGGAATTGCAAGTGCTGCACACTCAGGGAAGTAAGCTCTGGTAAAAAGGTAAAGATTCGCTGCCATCATGCCAAAGGTGCGGTTCGCCAGAGACTGCTTGATCTCGGCTTCGTACCTCAGACCGATATTGAAGTGATTCGCAGGGCTCCCCTTGGAGACCCCATTGAGTGCCGTGTTGCCAACTACAAGGTGGCACTTAGAAAATCAGAAGCCTGCCTCATTGAAGTTGAGCAGTACTAAGCCGGAATATACAGGACTAAAATAATGAGCAGCAGCAACGAGGCCCGCAAAGATAATCTTCTGGTCGGGCTGGCCGGACAGCAGAACGCCGGTAAATCGACGACTTTCAATATGCTTACCGGGGCGAACCAGCATATCGCCAACTATCCCGGTGTAACCGTGGACAAGAAGACAGGTTTCTACCGCTACAAAGATGTGCGGGTGGAAACCGTTGACCTTCCTGGAACTTACAGCCTGACTTCCTTTTCACTGGAAGAGCGGGTTGCCCGCGACTTTCTGCTTACCGAGCAGCCTGATGTCATTGTCAATGTTCTGGATTCCTCATCCCTGAAACGCAGCCTGTATTTTACTTTGCAGGTGCTGGAAATGGATTTTCCCATTGCCGTGGCCCTGAACATGATGGACGTTGCCAAGCGTAACGGAACCCATGTGGATGTGGAGAAGCTCAGCCACCGTCTGGGTGTTGACGTCATCCCCACTGTGGGCCGCCGGGGCAAGGGTAAGAACGAACTCCGTGACGCCATTATCGCCACCGCCAACAGGAAGGAACATAATGTTCTGCGCGTGACCTACGAAGAGCTGGAGCCCGAAGTTGCCGCTCTTGAAGAGGAGCTTGGCAAAACAAAGATGCAGGGCAAATATCCCCTGCGCTGGATGGCGGTCAAACTCATTGAGGGCGACAGTGAAGCGCAGCGCATTGTGCGCGAAGAGCTCGGCGAAAACAGCGCAGCGCAGACCAAGGCGAACGAGATCAGGGACAAGTTCGAGGAAGACCATTACATGGATGTCGCCGATTTCATGCTCGGCTGCCGTGACCGCCTTGCCACCGATATTGTCGAATCCTGCGTGACTGAAGAGAAAGAAGGCCGCGACACAATTACCGACATGATCGATAATATCGTCCTGAACCGCTTTGCCGCTCCTTTTTTTCTGGTGGCTACTGTTTTCGTCATTTACCAGCTTGCCATTGTGCAGGGCTATGAGCTGACCAACTACTGGTGGCCTTACCTCGCCAAAGTGAGAAGTTTCATCGCTGATCTCCTGCCCGCTGCCGGATTGCTGGAAGATCCCTATGTCCGTTCCATGGGCTTGTGGATGGTGGACTCCGCCAACGGTCTGCTCAACTATATTCCTATTTTTGTGATCCTCTTTTCGCTGATCGCCATACTGGAAGACAGCGGATACATGGCCCGTATCGCTTTTATTCTGGATAAACTTTTCCATTCCTTCGGTCTGCACGGGCAGTCGACCCTACCTTATATTCTGGGCGGCGTATTCGCCGGGGGCTGTGCGGTTCCCGGTGTTATGGCTACCAAAGGTATCCCGGACGAGCGTTCCAGAATGGCTACTATTCTCACTGTTCCGTACATGAACTGCCTGGCCAAGATTCCGTTTTATACTTTGCTGATCAACGTATTTTTTGTTGAGTATAAATCGTGGGCCATGCTTTTTCTGTCCACTTTTACCATCTTCGCGGCCCTGCTGATTTCAAAGCTTTTGACCTCCACGGTGCTCAAAACCATGGAGACCGCTCCCTTTGTCATGGAACTGCCCAAGTACCATCCCCCTACCCTGTTCGGAGTAGGGCAGAGGGCTGTTGAGCGCACATGGCAGTACATCAAGAAGGTCGGTTCCATTGTTGTTGCCGTTTCCGTCTGCGTGTTCACCCTGCTTCAGTTCCCCGGCCTTCCGGCTGAGAAGATGGCTGAATTCGAGGGGCGTATGGATCAGGCTCTGGTGACCTTCCAGACCAAAATCAAGAAAAGTTCCTATGCCGGACAGTTTGGCGATGTTCAGTCTGTTGTGAACCTGCTCAACCTGTACCACGACTACAAGAACGACAAGATGTCCATCCGCGGCAAGGAAGCTTCACTGGCTCTTAATGACAAGTACAAAGCTGAATATCCGGGCATGTACATGTTCCTCAAGCCCGGAGCGGATAAGGACGCCAAGGTTGTGAACCGTGCTTTGCGTAAACTTTCTTCCTCCCGTAAGTCATTGCGCCGTGAGATGAAGGAAGTCCGCATCAGCAACAGCTTTCTGGGCATGGTCGGGCGCAGCCTTGAACCTGTGACCCAGTGGGCCGGGTTCAACTGGAAAATCAACGTGGCGATCATGTCATCCTTTGCGGCCCGTGAATCCAGCGTTGCCACCATCGGTGTGCTTTACCAGCAGGGCGCGGATGAAAATAAAAGCCTTGAAGAGCGCGTGGGCAGCGAGTCCGGCGAAGGCGGATTCACCCCGCTGCACGCTCTGGCGGTCATGATTTTCTTCGCCCTTTACCCGCCTTGTCTGGCGACCACCATCATGATCAAAGTCCAGACCGGATCGTATAAATGGATGACCTTCTCCATTCTTTTTCCTACCGCCCTCGGCTTTCTGGCTGCATCGGTGGTTTATACCGGCGGCAGTGCCGCGAACCTAAGCGGAATCCAGATGATGGGGATATTCTACGGATTCACGGTTCTGCTGACCATTGCGCTGGGGCTGTTCAACAGCTGGCGCAAGGACCCGGAACCGCTGCCTGATTTCAGCGGACGGGTGACCGAGTAATAAGTCTGAAAACAGGGGGTCGGGGATGGGGTTTCCGTCCCCGGATCACCCTGAATTATAAAAGTTCCATAAATCGTTCACAGGAGAGATTGAAATGAAAAAGATTACAGTAGTTCTGGCTTTGGCCGCACTTCTAGCGTTCGCCGGACAGGCTTTTGCCCACACCCCGCTCGTGAGTTGTTTCGATAATGGTGACAACACCATCACCTGCGAAGGTGGATTCTCTGATGGTTCTTCCGCTGCAGGCGTTAAGATGTACGTTAAAGACGGCAACGGCAAAACCATCCTCAAGGGTGCGATGAGCGAAGACAGTGAATACGAATTTAACAAGCCCGCTGGTGCGTACATGGTAATTTTTGATGCTGGCGAAGGACATCAGATCGAAGTCAATGGCGCCGACATCGTAGAGTAAGGTTTTGATTAAGCATGGGATGGTCCTGTGCTTAATTTTTTGTAGTAATATTGAGATTAGTACTCAAAGTCAAAAATGGAGAACGATGATGAAAGCTCGTTTTATTCTTCCTTTGGCCGCACTTTTCGTGCTCGCATTCGGCAGCAGTGCCTTTGCCCACTTCATGGTAATGTACACTCCTGAAATCGCTATGGATAAGGGGCAGGAAATGGACATGCGTATCGCATTCACCCACCCGGCTGAAGCAGGGCACATGATGGACATGGGCGGCATTGAGGAATTCTATGTCATCAGCCAGCGCGGTGATTCCAAAGCGAAGAAAAAAGACCTCAAGCAGTACCTGAAAGAAATTACCTGGAAAAACCCCCACTCCAGTGCTCCCGCTTATGAAGCTAAGATCCCCAAGAAGCTCGTTCGTTCTATGGGTGACTATGTTTTTGTCATGAAGCCCGGCTACTACTTTGAAAAAGAAGAAGACGTTTACATGCAGCAGATCACCAAACTCATCGCTAACGTTGGCGGCGTTCCCGGTAACTGGGCTGAGCCTGTAGGTCTTCCCTGCGAAATCGTGCCTCTGATCAAGCCTTACGGCGTATGGACCGGAAACGTGTTCAAAGCTCAGGTACTTTCCGAAGGCAAGCCTGTTGCTGGTGCTGAAGTTGAAGTTGAGTACATGAGCCACATGCCCAATCTCAAAACCAACTCCATGCCCGCAGAATCCTCTGTTGATTACCCCCACGATTCCTTCGTGACCCAGACCATTTTCTCCGATGCAAACGGCTACATCACCTTCGGTATTCCCAAGGCTGGCTGGTGGGGCTTCGCAGCTTTGGGCGTAGGTCCTGAAAAAGAATACAAAGGTAAAGAACTCGGTCAGGATGCAGTTATCTGGATCAAAGCCGAAGACATGAAATAAGATTCCAAAGCGTACTCTACCGTAACAGAGTATCCTCCATAACGGCGGGCCGTTTCTCCCCGGCCCGCCGTATTTTTTTTGTGACGAGGTTTCCACATGGGCCATACAGATAATGCGGGTTGCGTAAAAGTGATCCGTCCCTCCAGTTCCGGCACGGAAACAAAATTTGTTTTCGCGGCCATGCTGCTTACGCTTGTTGTTTGTGCTTCCAGCATCGCACTCAGGCATATTTCCAAAAAAGAATATTCCCTTCCCGATTGGCAGATCAATGCCTTTGATTCACTCAACCCGCAGGAACTTGCGGTGTACAACGGACTGGTAAGTGCCGGGGCCGAAATCGATGCCATCCACGCGGATGATAATAACCGCTGGCCGACCGTTGCCGAGTTGGAAGAAGATTTTATTCCCCCTTTTACTAAGGACAGCGGCTGGGAAAAAGATGGCCGTATCTTTTGGCAAAGAAAAATTTTGGACAGCGGATATTCACATTTGGCCCTCTACCGGGGCATTTCAAAAGAGAGTGATAAGATCAGGGGAACTTTCCTGCTGGCTATGATTCATGACCATGTAAAAAAGCAGGGTAATGCCGTGTCCGATGCACAGGCGGAACTCGATTCTTTTAAAATAGATTCCTATGAGACAACTCCGCAGCCCGCAGAGAAAAAATTTCCTGCCATGACCACAGGTATGGAGGAGATGGATTCCGAGCAGCCGCATGTTCACCCGCAGGGGGGGCATAAGGTCAAGCAGGGCCACGCTCCTTATGAAATCTGGTTTCATGCTGCAAACGATAAATCTTTTCCCACCATAATTACGGATCAGGCCTTGATTAACGCTGGCTGGAAGGAAATAGTCTCCCGCAGCGGAGAAGACGAAATGAAACGCACCAAGGGCGAGGAGTTCAATTAATGCTTAGAAAAATAATTTTTACACTGCTTTTTGTTTGTCTGCTCCCGGCTGCCGTATTTGCAAACGCCAAACCGCGTATCGGGGTGACCCTGCATCCCTATTACAGCTTTACCAAGGCCGTTGTGGGTGACAGTGCCGAAGTTATTCCACTCATCGGAGAAGGGTTCAACCCCCACAACTACCGCCCCCAGCCCGAAGACATTAAAAAATGCATGACCCTTGACGCTCTGGTGGTCAACGGCATCGGCCATGATGAGTTCGCTTTTGAAATTGTTGAAGCTGCGGACATGAAGGGCAAATTGCCTTTGATCATGGCCAACAAGGATGTCTCGCTTATCCCGGTCAGCGGCACCCTGGACGGGCGCAAGATCGTCAACCCGCATACTTTTGTTTCAATCACTGCTTCCGTGCGGCAGGTCTACACCATCGCCAAGGAACTCGGTAAGCTTTATCCCGAAAATGCGGCACTTTACCGCAAGAACGCCCGCAACTACGCCCGCAAGCTGCGCAAACTCAAGGCCGGTTACATGAAGCGCATTGCCGGTTTGCCGACTATGGAATTCCGCTGCGCCACCATCCACGGCGGCTACGATTACCTGTTTCAGGATTTCGGCTTGCAGGTCACGGCGGTCATCGAACCGGGCCACGGCTTGAAGCCCACCGCCAGCCAGCTCGCCAAAACCATTGACGAGATCAAACGGCTGGGCGTGGACGTTATCTTTACTGAGATGGCTTTCCCGGACAAATATGTGGACACCATCCATAAGGAAACCGGAATCCGTATCCGCCATCTTTCCCACCTGACCAACGGCCAATACACAGAAGAAGGGTTTGAGCAGGGCATTGAGGCCAACCTGAAAGCCTTGACCGATGCCCTTGTAGATGCCCAGAAGTTGAAGGAAGGCAAGTAATGAAGACTGAAATCAGTTTGGAAAAAGGGCCTTCCATTCATTTTAATAATGTAGGCCTGAAGCTGGGCGGCAATCAAATTCTGGATAAAGTCGCGTTCAAGGTTGAATCCGGTTCCATTCATTGCATTATCGGTCCCAACGGCGGCGGCAAGACCTCGCTCCTGCGCTGCCTGCTGGGCCAGATGCCGCACAGCGGGGATATTACGGTCTGCTGGAACGGCAAATCCACCGTAGGTTATGTGCCGCAGGCTCTTGATTTTGACGATACCCTGCCCATGACCGTAGTCGATTTCATGACCATGGTCGGTCAGAAAAGGCGTCCCGCATTTCTGGGTTTGAAAAAGGACCGGAGCGCGGAAGTTTTGCAGGCCCTGAAAAGGGTCGGGATGGCTGAAAAGATGGAGCGGCCTTTCGGCTCCCTGTCCGGCGGTGAGAGGCAGCGGGTGCTGCTGGCCCAGTCGCTGATGCCCAGTCCCAAGCTGCTCATCCTTGATGAACCCGCCACCGGGCTTGATAAGGCCGGAGCGGCTATCATGCATAAGATCATCGAAGACCTCTGTGCAGCCGGGACCACCGTGCTTATTATTCACCACGATCTCGCAGTAGTGCGTGATATGGCCCACGGGGTGACCTGCATCAACCGCTCTGTGCTCTTTTCCGGTGATCCGCAGCAGGAACTTACTACCGAACGTATTTTTACTGTTTTTTCTTCTAATTAAGGCACAAACATGGAATACATATACGATTTGATCCGTCTTCCTATTATGGAATGGGCCAAAGCAGGTCTGCTTCCCGAATTCTTGCAATACGCTTTTGTTGTTAATGCTTTGATCTGCGCTTTAATGGCCGGGCCGCTTCTGGGCGGCATCGGGACCATGGTTGTGGCTAAGCGACTGGCTTTTTTTTCGCAGGCAGTGGGGCAGGCCGCTTTGACCGGGGTGGCCATCGGTGTTCTGCTGGGTGAGCCTGTTACCGCACCCTATGCATCGCTTTTCGGGTTCTGCATAATTTTCGCGCTGGCAATGAACTATACCCGCAACCGGACCCGCATGACACAGGATACGGTCATCGGGGTTTTTCTTTCCATCTCCCTTGCGGTGGGGGCCTGCGTGCTGCTTTATGTGACCGGTAAAGTGAATATGCATGTGCTGGACAACATCCTTTTCGGTTCGATTCTGACGGTCAATGATACCGATATGAACGTGCTGTTGATTATCGCCGCCCTGTGTATCGGCATCGGGTTTCCGCTCTACAACCGCATGCTGCTGGCCAGTTTCAATCCTTCGCTGGCCATGGTCCGGGGAATCAACGCCAAGCTCTACGACTATATTTTCGTGCTCATGATCACTGTTATTACCGTGGCTTGTTTGAAAATTGTCGGCGCGGTGCTGGTGGAAGCTTTGCTGATTATTCCGGCTGCGGCGGCGCGTAACGTGAGCCGTTCCATCAAAGGATTCTTTTTTTACAGTGTTCTTTTCGCCACCGTGAGCTGCATTCTGGGGATTATTATTCCCATGCAGTTTGAGATTCCGGTTCCATCCGGCGGTGCGATCATCCTTGTGGCTTCGTTCATTTTTGCCGGAACTGCGGCTCTGCGTTCTGTTTCCGGTTCATTCAAACAGGCTGGTGCGTAATGAAGAAATCAGTGTTTATCTTTTTGTTGGCGGTGGTTTTGTTCGGGGCAGGTTCTGTCGCTCAGGCAGAAGAAAGGCCAACTGTGCTGACCTCACTCGATATTACGCAGGTGCTTTGCGAAGTGCTTTGTGCGGATACATATATTAATGTAGAGAACGTGGTGCCGGGAGTTTATTCCATGGCCGGACACAAGGCCTATTTCAAAAAACACCAAAAGAAATTTTTTGCCAAGGCAGCTAGAGCCGATGCTGTAGTTGCTGTCACTTCAGTCTGGGCTGCCGACCCCCTTTACCTGTGGGCCAGAAGGGGCAATATCCGTATTGTGGACATTGATGCCGGGAAGCCTCTTGACGGCTACGGTGCCGGGGTGCCGCTCACGGAAATTAACGGAACCTATGTTCCTTACGTTTGGCGCAGTCCGGCCAACCTGACCCGCATGGCATCCATCGTGACAGATGATCTGGGCCGGATGTACCCGGATCAGGCAGAGAAGATTAACGGTAACTTGAAGAAATTACAGGCTGCTTTGTTCAAGTTGCGGGCTGAATATGAGGATAAATTTCTTGATCTGGAGTCCAACGAATTCGGCGCGTTGACCGCCGGTTACGTTTATCTTGCTGATGAATTCGGTCTCAATGTGCATTTTCATTTCCTGAAACAGGAAGATTACTGGACCGAAGGCGATGCGCAGAACCTCGGTGCATTGATCAAACAGGATGAAGTCAAAACCGTGATCTGCCCTTGGGAACCGGGCGAATTGGCTGCCAAAGTAATCGCTGATTCCGGGGCGCGGGCGGTGGTGTTGAATAAATTTGTTTATTCAAAAGGAGCGGCTCCCCTTGAGCAGCTTTTAAAGTGGTATAAGAGTAATCTTTCGGCTCTTGTTGGAAAGAGTTGACGCTGAATTTGATTTTATTATACCAAAAAAGATTTAAAAAAAATTATGAAAGATAACCCTGTCTATTTCGGCAGGGTTATCTTTTTTTGTTTTGCTTCCCGTAAGTAGTTGAATTTAAATGTATTTGATTTGGTAATGTATATCAATTTCGATCTCACGTGAAAATGGAACTCACTGTCCACGTTTTACTAAAAGATTTTGCGGCGTATAATGGGCTCATATTAATTGTCCATAATTGATTTAGAATATTTGCCATTTAAGGAGTCTAGCTATGGAAAAAGTTAGAGTAAAACACAGTTTGCCCCACCGAGTGAGAATTAAGCTTCCCGCTGTGCGCAATGCCAAGACTGCCAGCAGTCTTGAAAAATACGCTGAAGATATTGAAGGCATCCACTGGGCACGGGCAAACAGGCTTTGCGCCGGACTCGTGGTCCGTTTTGACGGTTCTGTATATACTGAAAAGGAAGTAGTCGATATGTTTAAAAATCAGGCTACTCAGAGGGTTATGTAATGGATCTTGATCTCATGCTGGGCCTGCGTGACCATATCACCGTAGGCAGTCATGTTCCCGGTAAATTGAAACTCAAATTCGACCTTGGCGTTATCGGAAATCCCAAGGTAATAAAGTACGTAAAGGTGAACGGGTTCGGACCGCCCAAGGGGCAGGATATGCCCGGTATCGGCAAGACTTCGTTCAACCCGCTGACCCGTTCCATGACCATGCAGTACGATGATGAAATTATCGATCCTCAGCTTATGCACAGGCTTTTTACCTGTGAAAGCGCGGACGAGTTTCAGGAAACCGCAGTGGAACTGGCCGACGTAGTGAATTTTGATTTGTCCACATTTTTGAACTAGCCCCGGTTTCCGGGTTTTAAGGAGTTCCGTTATGGCTGTAGATTCCAGAGTATTACTCCCTGCCGCAGTAAGCGCGTCAGGTACTGTGGGTGCTGTTGTCGGTGCTACTGTCGCAGCAGCCAAAGATATTAAACGTATTAGCGATGGCGAAATGACCAAAAGCGAAGCCGCAGCCGACATCGGCAAAGAAGCGGTTGGAACCGGCCTTTCCACAGCCGCCGGAGTCGCCGTGACCGGTATTCTCGGCCTGACCGGGCTGCTGGGCGTGGTCAGCATCGTGGGCGTGGCCGCCGGGACCAAACACCTTTGGGACAAGAAATTCGCTTTCAAGCCCGAACCCAACGCTGAAGAAGTTTCAGCTTAAATATAAGGAGAAAATTATGAGTCTCGGAAGAGTAGCTATTTTTGCAGCAGGTACTGTTGTCGGTGGAGCCCTCGGATACGCAGCCACCAAATCTGAAACAGTTAAAAAAGCAACCCAGTGCACCATCAAGGCCGGTATCAAGGCTAAAGACTGGACCGTTGACACTTTTCAGAAAGCAAGCAACGAAATGAAAGAAATGATCAAAGACGCCAAGGCTGAAGCCGAGGTTGAAGCTTAGATCAGGGAGGGATTATGAATTCTCTGTTTACCTTTGCATTGGGAGCTGTTTCGGCTCTTGTTTTGGTCCCCATGATATTCGGCGGCAAGAACCGTCATCGTCATACCCATAGAAAGGGCGGACCTGTCGCGAAAAAAGGCGGCGGCAAGCGCGGTAAATAGTTAGTCCCTAAGAGAAGATCAAAAAGCCCATGTTTCCGGTAATGGAAACATGGGCTTTTTTTGATGCCTCCGGCGGCTGGGGAAGGGGAGAGAAAACTTTGCTAACGCCCAAAGCTTTTCTCTCCCCTTCCCCAGACCCCATCCCCTCTCTTTCAAAGACGTTTTAGTTAGCTATCGCATATAGTTTATTAAGACGATCTTTGAAATCCAAAACGGCGAAGCCGTAATAAAAGGTTTTGGGATTCTTAAACCCTTTTGCAAAAGGGTTTAAGCCGCCGGAGGCAAAATCTTTCAATCAAAAAACGCGAAGCGCATCCAAACTATATTCTTCGAGAAGAACTCCAAGCTGCCGCGCCGAGTATGGCGAAGGTGTTCAGGTTATGCAGGGCTGCTGCTGCGGTGGGCTTAAGCAGCCCGGCAGTGGCCGCGCCCATGAGTCCCACATTGACTCCCACTCCGGTCCTGAAGCAGTTCTTCAGAATAGTATTAACCCGCAGTGAAATGCTGCGTGCATCAAGCAACCCGTGCAGGGAATTCTTGGTCAGGACAATTTGTGCGGATTCACGGGCCAGTCCGGTACTTTGGGACATGCAGATGCCCACGTTGGCTACAGTGAAGGCCGGGGCATCATTTACCCCGTCACCCACCACCGCGACTTTGTATCCTTCGTCCTGAAGTCTTTTTACCTCGGCTGCCTTTTTGTCCGGGGTTAGTTCAGCCCTGATTTCATCCACGTGCTGGAACTGCGCGGCAAAGAAATCTGCGGTCCCTTTATGGTCCCCGGTAAGCATGATTACTTTTTTGATGCCGTTTTCCTTTAATGATTCAACAATCTCTGCGGCTTCATCACGGATGGTGTCCATGAGTGCGGCAATACCGATCAGCTCTCCGTCAGCGGAAACATAGACAAGGGTTTTGCCTTCAGCGCGTAGTTCTGCTGCTTTTTCGGAAACAGCGGAGCAGTCCACCCCGCAATCATCAGCAATAAAATGGCGGTTGCCGACCCGGATCAGTTTCCCGCCCACCATGCCGCTGACACCGTGGGCTATGGTCAGGTCGATTTCCGTGGCCGGGTGCGGTGTCAGGTTCCGCTCCTCGGCATTGCGGATGATAGCCAGACCGACAGGATGCCCGTAGCGGTCTTCCACCGCCGAGGCCAGCCTGATGAATTCATCTTCATCATAGTCGGCGCAGAGTTCGATGTCTGTGACTGCCAGTTCTCCGCAGGTCAGGGTCCCGGTTTTGTCAAAGACGACGGCATCAACCTCGGCCAGATATTCAAGGGCAGATCCGCTCTTAAAGAGTATCCCCTCCTTGGCGGCGGTGTGCATGGAGGTCTTGATGACCACCGGAGCCGGGAATTTTACCGCGCAGGCGAAATCAATGGTCAGTACGGATAAAGCCCGCTCCATGTCGCCGGTGACAGCGTAAAGTGCGGCTCCGAGTCCCAGTGTTATGGGAGTCAGTGCATCGGCAAGGCGGTCACTTTGTTTTTCGGCTTTGGATTGTTCCTGCAATGCGCGGGTCATGAACTCGGCAATGCGGGCCATGCTGGTGTCGGCACCGGTTTGTGTGGCGGAAATCTCCAACTTACCTTCCACAACCACGCTGCCCGAAATGATTTCATCACCCGCAGTGACAGTGACCGGAGTTGATTCCCCGGTGATGGAGCTTTTATCGAGCAGGGCTTCACCTTTTGTGACCACCCCGTCCACGGCGACCAGATCTCCGTTGCCGCAAAGGACTGTATCGCCGATTTTGACTTCATCGAAGCTGATGCCCTGTTCTTTGCCGTCCTGTTTGACCCAGACCTTGTCCACCGGATCGGCGGTCAGGCTTTTGAGCAGGGAGTTGGATTTGTCGTCAGTCATGGTGCGCAGATAATCACCGACCACCACCATGGCCGCGATTGAAGCGGCGGTGGTGAAATCGGTTCTGAGCAGACTGGCTCCGATGGTGGTCATATCGAGAACACGGGCCGTAAGCCCTTCGTTGATCAAAGAATCGAGTCCGCTGAGAACCACCGGTCCGCCCATGGCAATGGCTACCGGGGCCTGTACAGCCGGAGGCACGAAGGGCAGGACTGCGGCAAGATGTGCGCTGAAGGCGGCGTCAATCAATCTGCGCCTGCGCCCGGCAGGTTCCTTTTTACCGAAGGCATCACTGGGAATGCGCTCAAACCCGGCGAGAATCTGCTCGCGGTTGTCCGCTGTGCCATCATATTTAATGACCAGACTGCGGGCCGGGGGATTGATCCTTGCCGCATCCACTCCGGGCAGATTGCTGAGCCATGCTTCCAGATAATCCGGGTCAAGCTCCGGGCTGAGAAGTCTGGACCATTTGAAGCGGATACGCTTGGCAGTCTCATGGACTATGCGCGGTCCGTGAGCTTTTGCTGTGCTCATTTATGCTTCTTCCCCGGTCTCGTCTTCATCGTCATAGGTGACGATGACCATGTCGGACTGGTCGTGGCGCAGGAATAAACGCAAGCCTTCATGGGTGCTGATGACGCAGCGGCTGCGTCCGGTCATCTGATAGCTGGGGGCTTTTTCCACGGATTCAAGACGCAGGGTCAGTCCGGGGGTGATTTCAAGGGAACCGATGGCCCGCTGGGCGCGTTTGCCGCCGATGATCTTGTCGACCACAAAATCAACCCCGGCCTGGGCATTGGCGAACTGGCATTCAATATCGCCCATGTGTCCGAGAATTTTGGCGGCCATGCCTTCGGCAAGGCGGATGCGTCCGCGCCCTTCGATTACGGCGACAAATTCCATGGGCGGCAGGATACGGATCATTTCAATATTATCGTCATCCTTCAGGCCAAGGGCGGCCATGCCTTCGCGCAGGGGGCCTCCGGCGGTGACGCATTCCACGTGCCCTGTTTCGCCGGGTTTCATTTCCAGCAGGGGAACCATGCGTCCGTCATCAAGATGGGCGATAACCTTGCCGCCCATGCCGCCGCCAAGGACAACTTCACCCTTGGGGCCTTTGACCCGGATGGTTTGCAGGGCTACTTCTTCATCAAGGCGGGTGATTTCCCCGCCGATGAAAAGGCCCATGCGGCCCATGCGGGCTTCCAGATCTTCATCGTTGATGCGTGATATCTTGAGCGGAACCCCGGTGGGGGCATTGAATAAGCTTGTATACATCTAGTTTTTCTCCAGAGTTGCGGCAGAGGAAATCAGGTCTGCGGAAGCCGGTTTCTTATTGCCTGCTGCGGCAGCGTAGCCCAGAATGCCCAGTGTGCTGGCGTTGTGCAGGAATGCGGAGACAACCGGGGAAAGTTTTCCGGTGGTGGCTCCGACGAGCACTGCGGAGTTGATGCCCACAGCGGCTTGAAAACATCTTTTAAGCACATGCTGAGTGTTTTCGGCTACATCGCGGGCCACGGCCAGAATGCGCAGGTCGTCTTCTAGGAGCACAACCTGTGCGGATTCGCGGGCAAGGTCCGCTCCGCCGGGCATGCAGATACCCACATCGGCGGAAACCAGTGCCGGGGCGTCGTTGACCCCGTCTCCGGCAAAGGCGAGGAAATCGCCGGATTCCTGAAGCTGCTTGACCAGATCCGCTTTGTCTTCGGGTTTGAGCTCCCAGTGGACTTCGTCAATGCAGCCCAGTTCGGCGGCAATTGCTTTGGCGGTATCCTGATGGTCCCCGGTGAGCATGACGATCTTTTTGATGCCCCGTTCCTTGAGCATGGCAAGGGCTTCGGAGGCTTCCTCGCGCAGTTCGTCGCGCAGGGTAATGATACCGAGCAGCTTGCCTGCACGGGCCACGTAGAGCAAGGATTTGCCGTTGGCGCGCAGTTCTCTGCCTGCTTCTTCAACGCCGGAACAGTCAACGCCTTCGTCATCTTCAAGGAAGTGGCGGCTGCCTACCAGCACCTGCTTTCCTTCAACATAGGCGGAAACACCGTGGGCCACGATAAAGTCAACCTGACTTATGGGCGGCAGTTCCAGTTCGCGGGATTTTGCTTCGGCTACGACCGCACGGGCTACCGGGTGGGAATAATGTTCTTCAGCCCCGGCGGCCAGCGAGAGCAGTTCTTCAGCCGACATGCCCGGCTGGGGTATGACATCGGCAACCTGTAAATCGCCACGGGTCAGGGTTCCGGTTTTGTCAAAAACAATGGTATCGATGCGGGCAAGGTTGTCGAGAGCCTGCGCACCCTTGAGCAGTACGCCGCTGTGTCCTGCCGCGTGCATTCCGGTCTTGACCGCTACCGGGGAAGCCAGCTTGATGGCGCAGGAGTAGTCAACGGTGAGCACGGAAGCCGCACGGGTAATGTCGCGGGTCAGGGCAAAGAGACCGAGGCCGAGGCCGAAGGTGATGGGCACCAGCTTGTCGGCCAGTTCGTCACTTTTTTTCTGGGAGGTGGACTGGGTGCGCAGGGAGTTTTCAAGAAATCTTCCGATGCGGGCCATGCTGGTTTCGCCGCCGACATTGCTGGCCGCGATTTTGATGCGTCCGTCTTCAACAACCGCGCCGGAAAGGACTTCGTCCCCTTCGGTAACGGCAACAGGCAGGGATTCCCCGGTAATGGAACTCTGGTTCAGGGCCGCGTCGCCGTCCACAACCACGCCGTCTACGGGAATCAGTTCCCCGGAACCGCAGATGACCAGATCGCCGACGACAAGGTCAGTGAACTCAATCTGGACTTCCTGAGCATCACGCTCAACCCAGACCATTTCCACCTGCGGGCGGAGCAGACTTTTAAGCAGGTCATCTGATTTTTTCTCGGCCAGACTTTCCATGTAGGAGCCGAGACCGAGCATGGCGACAATGGCGTTGGCCGTAAAATAGTCCTGTCTGAGCAGGGAAAATGCGACAGCCGAAGCATCGAGCACTTCAACTTTTACGCCGTCATAGAGCAGGGTATGCAGACCTTCGAGCATGGTCGGCATGCCCATGAGCCAGCTTGCCGGAGCCGCTGCCTGCGGAGGCAGGAAGGGGGTCAGGGCTGCTGTGGCACCCTGCGCTGCCACTGTGGGCAGGGAAACTTCTTCATTCTCCACTCCGCCGGGCATGTATGCTTCCATGGGAATATTTTCGAGCAGGTTGAGGATGCGTTCCCGGTTTTTCCGGTTGCCGTCATATTCAATGACAATGCTTGAACCCCATTTATTGGTCCTGACACTGGATACGCCGGGAAGGTTTTCAACCATTGCTTCAAGATAATTGAGGTCCAGCGAGGGATCGAAAAGTCTGCGACTGCGCAGTCTGATCCTTTTTTTCACCTCATGGGCAATGGAGAAGGCTTTTTTGGGTTCCGTTTTCACGGTCATGGTTTGCCTCACTAATCCTGCTGGCTGATTTCAGCTTTTGCGTCCTGAACCTGTTCTTTCAGCTCTTCCACTCCGCCCTGAAGGGCAGCCCAGAGCTTGACAGTGCCGGAGACCACTGCTTTCTGCACGGTGGGGTTGGTTGCAACAAGGGCGATGCCCGCGCCGAGAGCCAGACCTTTGAGGTAGTCCGTATTGGTTACATTTACCCATGAAGTCAAGGAGGAATCAGTCGTTGCCGGAGCAGCTTCCGGGGCTGCGGCTACTGCGGTCTGGGTAGGTTGCTGTACAACAAAATTCTCGGTGCTGGACTGTGAAACAGTTTCGTCGGGAGACGTGCCGGGCTGGGGCTGATTGATGTAGTCGTTCATTTTTTATTCCTTCTATTCGTCTTATTTTTCGGTTGGTTCGCTTTTGCTGGAATCAATATTAACGACTTCTGCTTTTTTAGCAGTTGTCTTCTTCGCGGTGGTTTTCTTGGGTGCGGCTTTTTGGGTTGTTTCTTTTTTGGCTGTAGTCTTTTTAGCTGTTGTTTTCTTTGTCGTGGTTTTCTTGGCAGCAGCTTTGGTTGTTTTTTTAGGTTTTTCTTCCTTTGATTCCATTACCAGAGGGGCGTGTTTTTTCTTCGGCTTGGCCTTGGGTTCCATGACCAGAGGAGCGTGCTTTTTCTTGGCCGGAGCCTTCACTTCCGCAAGGGCTTCAGCAGGCTTGAGCACGCTGTCCATGGCGTATTTCGTTCCGGTTGCCACGGCGATGATGCCCACAGTGGAGAGGACCGGACCGAGTTTAAGAGCACCGACTGCCGCAGCGGATACACCCGCCGCAACAGCTGTTGCCCCGGCTTCCTTGGCAACGTCGATTACAGCTTCTTCTTTGCTTTTCTGCTCGTTGCTCACTTCACGGATTGCTTTTGCTGCCGCTCCGGTGCCGCCGATGATTGCACCGAGGAATGCGGTGCCGAGGGTTGTCTGGAGCAGGGTTGTTTTATCGTTGTTTTGTGCCATGTTAAAATCCTTCGATTATGGTAGAGAATAGTATTAAGATTCGTTTTCAGTGTCGGTGGGTACGGTTACTTGCGGCCCTTCGGGATCTTTTTCCCCGCCGAGCATGGAACCGACTACTCCGGCCACAGTACCGCGTACAGTTTCATTGCTGGCCAGGAACCCCACTGCGGCACCGACAATGGCACCTTTCCAGAAATCACCGTCAGTATCCTGAAACAGGGACATGATTTTTTCGGGATCGGCTTCACCGTTCATGATGTCGGTCATTACGCCGTACATCTGGCCGAGTTTGTTCTGGTCAACTTTGGTCTGGGCGGTTTCGGGTGCGGCTTGTGCTGCTGCGGCACCAGCAACGGGCTGGGCAGCGGCCTGAGTTTTTAAATCAGGCTGAAACGTCTGGGCTGACTGCATGGTCGGCGCGGACTGTTGTACCGGTTGCTGCATCGGCTGAACCTGCACGAATCCTGCTCCGGGTACATACTGGTAAAATCCCCCGGCCTGCGGCTGGGTGTACTGCACTGAGCCCATGGCGGGCTGAGCGTACTGGGCAGAGGGCTGCTGGGGGGCAGTCATCTGGGGCTGCGCTGCCTGTTGCGGCGCAGCCGGTTGCTGTGGTGCGGCCTGCTGGACACTGGGCTGGGCCTGAGCATTCTCAGCGGGATCGCCGGGGGCGGCGTAGGCCTGTCTGGTGTCTTCCATCTTTTCGTCTCCTTTATTAAACATGGTTATGCGGTCATGATTGATTCAAATTCCGCAGCCAGTTCCTGAAATCTTTCCGGGTCGTCGGTGGTCAACGCCTCATGCAGTTTTTCCGGGCTAATTACTTCCGGGTCGTACTCAATGACAGCGTTGCGGGTAAAAAAATTGAACTTGCTGCTAATAATACAAGGAGGCGGGGTTTCCCCTGCCTCCTCTTTCAGCTTTTTAGTCCTTGGATCAGCCAGCAGTTTTGCGGCTAATTTTATGCGGATGCGTCCGGGAACATGATGTTTTATCGTCAGGTAGTCCCGAAGTTCCATCAACAATTGAAAATCCATTATGTCAATTGCTCCTTTGGAGTTACGTCTATCGGAGTTGTTTCTATTGCCAGCGCGGGCGGCTCATAGCGCAGCAAACGTGCTGAGTTTGCCAGTACTCCCAGAGAATGTCCAATGTGGATCATACCGGCCATGATCGGGGTCAGCATGCCTAAGGCACCGAAGACAACCCCGGCAAGGTTTGATCCGGTGGCGATCCAGAAGTTCTGGTGAACCACTTTCAGGGTCTGCTGGCTTAAAGACTGCACATAAACCAGTCCGTTTAAGTCATCATTTACCAGAGCGATGTCCGCCGCTTCAATGGCGACTTCGCTTCCCCCGGCTCCCATGGCGACGCCGACGTCAGCGCGGGTCAGGGCCAGAGCGTCATTCACGCCGTCGCCGACCATGAGCACTGCTGCGCCTGCGGCCTGCATTTCATCGACAATATTTGCCTTGTCTTCAGGCATTACCGAGGCATGAACCTTGGGGATGCCCAGACGTCTGGAAAGCTCTTTGGCAGTGTTCGGTTCATCGCCGGTGATGAGAACGATATTTTCAGCACCGTTGTGTTTCAGTTGCTGCAATACTTCGGTGCTTTCGGGCCTGATCAGGTTGTCGAAGGCCAGCAGTCCGATGATTTTTTTGCTTTCTGCTACGAAGAGCACTGTGCGGCCCTGCCTGCGCAGGGGAGCTGTTTTTTTCGCCGCATCCGCAATTTCCACCTCATGTTTATCCATGAGCTTGCGGTTACCGACCAGAATTTCGTTGTCGCTGACTTCCGCACGCATGCCCATGCCCAGAAAATATTCGCATACTGAATGTTCTTCAGGCGCGATTTCGCGGGCATCTGCTTCCATTTTAATGGCCTGTGCCAGAGGATGATGGTTGTGCATTTCCACTGAAACAGACATTTGCAGGATGCGCTCTTCGTTTGAGCCGTTCAAAGGAACAATCTTAGCCAGCACCGGTTCGTTGGTGGTCAGGGTTCCTGTTTTGTCAAAGCAGACGGTATCTGTTTTACCGACCTCTTCAAGGTAACGTCCGCCCTTGATTAAAATGTTGCGTTTGGCTGCCGCGCTGATTGCTGCGGAAACCGCAGTGGAGGCCGCCAGAACAGTTGCACAGGGGCAGGCCATGACCAGCAGCACAGTGAATGCCCGGTAGAGGCTTCCGGTAATGAGCCATGTTCCCGCAGTGGTCACAAAGCCCACTTTGATAAGGTTGGCGGCCAGCTGGTCGGCGATGCCTTCAATGGGGGCGCGGTTTTCAAGCGAATCTTCAACCATTTTCAGAACCCTTGAGAGGTAGGTACGATCGCCCACTTCATTGGCCCGTACATAGATAACACCCTGACGGACAAAGGTTCCGGCCAGAACTTCATCACCTACCTGACGGGGCACGAAGTCTGAACGCCCGGAAATGGGAGATTCGTCCATGAGGGCCTCGCCGTCGATGATTTCGCCGTCCACGCAGACCTTTTCGCTGGTGTGCAGGACAACGATATCGCCTTTGCGCAGGTCCTTGACTTCCCGTTCAACTTCCACTCCGTCCACCAGCACAAAGGTGTGATGGGAAGTCACTTCCAGAATACTGCTGATGGATTTGCGGGAACGTTCGGTAATCCACGCTTTGACCAGCTCGGCACCGGAGTTGATCCAGAGCACTTCAAAGGCGGTCAGGGCTTCTCCGGCAGCAACAGCGGCAACACAGCTGGCTCCAAGGAAGGCTTCAAGTGTGAACCGTTTCCTTTTCAACTGGTCGTATGCCTTTTTAAAGAGCGGCAGCGAAAGTCCCATGGCAATGATGCCCAAGGGGCTAAGCGCGGTTTCAGCCACAGTCAGTCCCAGAATGGATGTGCGTACAAAGACAACGCCCATGACGGCACTGACGGCAACAAACCGTCTGAAAGCTGATTTTACCGGATTGCATCCGGCATGGGTCACTTCACAGGCGTTGCATTCGCAGAGGTCGGAAGCACAGGCGGGACCGCCGATGCCCAGCGGTCTGTTGATTTCAGCCGAGCCGAGCAGCTCATTAAGAAACGCATAAAGCTGTTCCGCACTGGTTTTATCTGCCTTGAAACGGATGATGAGGCTTCCGCAGCGGATATTGGTGCGCACATTTTCAACATATCCGGTCCTGCCCAGTTCCAGGTCAAGATTCTGGGCAAGGTGGTCATTTCTGACAAGATTGCGGATGTTGAATCTTACTCTGCCGCGAGTGGAATGTCGTAATACAATATTTTGTTTCACAGTTAATCCCAACTAATTTTAATAGTCATATTTGGTTTTTATACAAATCGAGAACGTGATATTCATTTTCAATGCAGAGCTCGATTTGTTCAATTAAACAGGGTTTGCCTTGTCCGGCTATAATTCACAAAGTCTCGCAGTATAATTGCGGGGTGGAATTATAAATAATGTATTAAAAGCCGAACATGAGGTTGATAATGAAATTCCAAGTCATTGTCACGAGTTTATTATAATTGATAGAAGAGAATTAAAATAAAGAGGGTGAACGTGGAGATATTGCAGCAAAATCACCCACGCGCAGACGGAAATCAGCGCATTTGAATCTGGAAGTAGTGACTTATGAATGACATTTTTAAGAAAATAATTCACTGAATGGCATGAGTATTATTTCGCAGGCCTTGCCGGTCTGGCTGAAACCGCCCAGTGGAGGGCAGTGAAGCCTAGGAATGCAACTGATGCCCAAATGTGTAGGGGTTTTGCTGCTTTGAATTTTAGCACGCCAGAAGCAGCCGAAGCACCAAGTGTGGCAACCATGCCGACTTTGGAAACAGTCTTGGTTGTGCTGGGCTGCAAGGGACAGTCTTTACACTGGCGGAACTTTTTTGTTTTGGTTTTCTTCTTTTTAATTTCCACTTCGGGGAAAGAATATTTTGAATTTTCGGGGAATGTATTCATGATTGTTGCTCGTGTTTTTTTGTTGAGTTTGAAATTGAATCTCAATTTGAGTCATGGATACAAATTCAAATAGATTTTGTCAATTGGTATTAATTGCAGTCTAAGCATCCTGGATGGTCCCCCCTCAGAGCCCATCTATTAATCCTTACATCGCCATAGCCAACGGCAATTCCCCGGCCTTCATGGATTTTGCCATCTTGATAGTCTGGGAGAGCTGTTTCTGTACTTCTCCGATTCCACGAGACTGGTGCAGATCATTGAAGTCTGACAGCCCCTGTGTCTTTTCTGCCTCGTTGAATTTGGGTGTTATCAGCAGGCCACCGACAGCTTTGGCTGCGGCCTCGGCTTTTTCTACCCCGACATTGTTTTTGAGGTGATGGTCGTTGTCGCTGACCAGCACGATGGTGCTTTTGGGGTATTTGGTTTTTAGGGCCTTGGCGACCGGTTCGAGATTGGAAGCGTCAAAGGCTGCGACTGTGGGCATATTGCTTGCCATGTGTGCGCTGGCTGCTGTGGCATAGCCTTCGGCAATGAGGATCGGCCCGCCTTTGGCGATCTTTTCGCCGGGGTCGATGGTGTGGAACATGCCTGCTTTCAAGCCGCCTTTTTCGAATAGCTTGCCGTCCGGGGTGATGGTTTGCAGTGTGTGGATGTGGCCTTCGACGTCACGGCCCGGTACGAGCAGATCCCCGCGTTCGTTTACCTTCACCGCGTAGTTGGGGACTTCTTTCTTGCTCAGGTATTCCTGCTGTTTGGTGGCCCATTTGGCGTTGGTCCACTTGGCGTAGGAACGTTTTGAGGCCTTTTCTCGCTGTTCGGCGATGGCCTTTTCCCGTTCCATCTTTTTCTGGGCAGCTTGTGCTTTGAGCTGGGCTTTCTGTTCTTCTGTCAGCTCTGTTCCTTCAGCCTTCCAATTCATTTTCAGGCCGGTTTTGTGATTCTGGATGAACCCGGCGGGGTGGCCGTCAAGGAAACCCTTGTATGCGCCGTCCTTGGAATTGGGTTTGCCGTCTATGACAGGCACGCGGTGCAGAGTTCCGTCCATGATCGGCATCTGGCCCTGAAGATCAAGTCCGGCTTCCTGTATGGCCTTGGCGAATTCCTGAATAGCGTTTGTTTCAGGGGTGATGATCCTTTCTTTCGGCAGCCACTCGGCAAGCGGACCAAGATCGGTTCCCGTGGGCGCAAACCAGAGCTTGGAGGTTTTGTCCCAGCGTGCTCCGTGCTTTTTCGCCAGCCATTTCTGTTTATACGGCACGTTCAGATAGGTCTTTTCCGTTGCAATATTTTTCACGGTGTTTTCTTTCTGCTGTTCAGGTTTGGTGGCAGGTTCTTGCCCCTTTGCGTTAGGCATCCAGCGGGCGAGCTGATCAAGGTCGGTGCCTTCGGGAGCGAACCACATTTTCTTGTCCTTATCCCATTTGGCCCCAAGCTTTTTAGCTTCATTTTTTTCTGAGAATGGCACTTTGAGATAGGTCCGGCCTTTGGTCGGGAGTCCATACATTGATTCCCGCTGCTCAAGCTTGGCCTTGTCCGAAGCGGAGATTAAGATACCTTCTTCTCTTGTCTTTTGCTGGCTGCGGTCCTTTTCAAAATCCAGCGTGTAATCCTTGATCTTTTCCGCGCTCTGGCAGGCCCGGATAATTTCAAAGGGATCTTCCTCAAGCACTTTGACCCAGTTATCAACGTAGCTGAGATGCTGGCTGGGATCGTGACTGAGGCCGAGTTCCGCGCTGATCATCCAGCTTGCAATCTCGGCACGCAGTTCCTCTTTGGCGTAAATCTCGGAACCGAAGGGGCCGAATTCCCGGTCGAGACGTGATTCGTGTCCGGTCCAGTGTCCCAGCTCATGCAGGGCTGTGCTGTAATACTGGTCAGAGTTGCCAAAGGCCGCGTGCGGCGGCAGGTGAATCTCATCTGAGGACGGCCTGTAAAACGCCTTGTTGCGCTGATCATGGGTGATGCTGGCCCCTGAGTTCTGGAGGATGATTTCGGCCCGGTCATCCGGGTTCCATGTGATCTCCCGGCCTTCCCATTCCGGGATTCCGTCAATCTGGCTGGCGTGGAAGACATTGGAAAAGCGGATAATCGGCTTTGAGAGCATGACAGTCTGCGTCTGGGGGGTGCCGTCTTCATCCAGAATGTTCTTGTCGTCATCATCCTTGAGCGCGATCTGGCGGGACATCTGCCAGAAAACAATGGAGCGGGATTTTGAACCCTTGCGGACCTGCCAGCCTTTGGATTCCGCCTGTCTGTAGGTCAGGAATCTGGGGTCATTGAGATCATCCAAACCAAGCATGAGCTGGTTGATTCCACGATAGACAGTGCCGGAAACCGGATTGAAGGCGGGCTGATATTCACCGGGCTTCCAAGGCTTGATCCACGGTGCAGTGCCGTCCTTCAGCTTCTCGATGATTTCTTCAGCAAACCGTTGATAGTATGGAGTTTTGTCTTTAGCCATGTCTATTCCTCCTCAAAAGGATCGAAGGAAGCATCCTCAGCATCTTCAAGGCTGAGTGCGGTTTCCTCAAAAGCACCCATGTGGTCGGCCAGCTCCTGATCTACTTCCATGGCCGCACCGGGGTTCTCGCTTAGTTCGCGGTCAATCTGCCGGGCCTGTGCATCCATGTGTTTTTTGATTTCATCGTTTGTGTGCATTTTTTCTCCTTGGTTTAGTTTTCAAGTTTGGGGTTTCCTTTCTCGTCAAAGCAGCGGAATTTGCAGTCCGGGAATCCGCTGCATCCCCACCAGAACAACCCTTTGCGTTTGGCCGGTCTGCGGATCAGGCCCTTGCCGCATTCAGGGCATTTGTGTTCCGTGGAGGCTGCCAGCTTTTTGGCAGGCTTGGCCGTGAGATCCGGCGTGCCGGACTTATCAGGGAAGGTTGTTTTGCAGTCGGAATAATTTGAGCAGCCCCAGAATTTTGTCTTGCCTTTGCGGGAGCGCAGAATTCCGGTTTTGCATTTTGGGCATTGCACCCCTTGAATCCTGATGTTCAGCCCCTCGCGTTTAACGCGCTCAATTTCCCTAGCGACCGAACTCTCCACTTCCTCAATGAACTTGAGATGGTTCAGTTCTCCGACTTCAATCTGTTTTTGCTTCTCATGCCAGAGCGCGGTCATATCCGGTTTCACAGCAAATTCCGGCAGGGCATCGTGGAAATTGCGACCCAGCTCGGTGCTGACGACCTTCTTTCCGTCCTCGCCCAGAAAGCCGCGCCTGAAGAGCGTATCGATATGAGCGTCACGGGTGGCCGGAGTTCCGATTCCGCCAGCTTCGTCCTGCTTGTCGCTGTCCTTGTCCAAGAGCAGCTTCTTGATTTCCGGGTCGGTCACATACTTTGCAATCGAGGTCAGGTCTTTGAGCAGGGTTTTCATGGTGTAACGTGCCGGGGGCTTGGTGAAAGCCTGTACGGATTCGGCTGATTCCAGCGGACCGGAATCTCCTTGTTGAAGCCGGTACAAATCCCGTTGCCGTTCAGCCTTTTCGTATTCCTTGAGGGCCAGCTCATCTAGCAGCCTCCAGCCCGGAGAACTGTTAACCCTGCCTTCAGCCCTGAAAGTGTGACCGGCAATTTCCAGTTCAACCTTGGTGCTTACAAATTTTGCCGGGGGATAGAACTGGGCGATGTAAAGCTTGGCGATCAGCTCATAAATGCTCAGTTCATCCTGCGTGAGCTTGTCCAGTTCCGGCACGTTCATGGTCGGGATGATGGCATGGTGCGCGGTGACTTTCTTGGAGTTGAAAGCCTTGGATTTGAGCTTGGGTGCGGCATATTCAGCCATGTCTCCGAAGGCCGGAGTCAGGGACAACAAGAGTTCCGCAGCTTCAGCGTGCCGTTCGTCGTTGAGGTAACGGCAATCACTGCGGTTGTAAGTGATTGCTTTGTGCTGGTCGCGCAGTCGCTGGGTGATTTCCAAGACTTTTTTGGGCTTGAAATTCCAGAGTCCGGCAGCATCGGCCTGCAAGGCCAGCAGGTTGTATGGCAGGGGCGGATCGTTCTTGCGCTCGGTGGTCTGCACGGAATGGACTGTTGCCGATTTATCCTGAATCTCGCCCACAATCTTGAGAGCAAATTCAGCATCAATAATCCGTCCTTTGTCGTCCATGGGTGCATCTTTCGCCGGAATAAACTCAGCGTCCACCGATTGCCCCGCCATAGCAATCCGGGCTTTGACGATGTGGTAAGCCTGCTTTTCGTGCCCTTCATGGGCGCGATCACGGGCAACCACCAGCCCCAGAATAGGAGTCTGGACCCGGCCCACGGACAGAACGCCCTGATAGCCCTTTTTCTGGGCCATGGTGGAATAACAGCGGGTCAGGTTGTAACCGACACGCTGGTCGCAAACCGCACGGGCCAGCGCGGACATGGACAGCCCGTGGTACTTGCGGTTGTCCTCCATGACCTTCAGGGCCTTCAGAATGGCCGGGCCGTTGTTGTCGTTGATCAGGAGGCGTTTGGTCGGCTTACTCGTTAATCCGGCAAACTCGATGACCTCATCCACCAACCGCTGACCTTCCGGGTCCGGGTCGCCTGCGTTGATCAGCTCGTCAGCCTGATGGGCCATTTCGATGATTTTTTTCAGATGGGCGGCGTGCTTTTGTTCCGGGACATAGCTGACCGGCCATCGCATGGGCAGTGTTTTGAGATCCCAGAGCTTGTAACGATCATCGTGTTCTTCTGGATCAGTGAGCCGCAACAAATGACCCCAGAGCCATGTGATGCTGTCGCCGTTGACATGGAAAGCCGCTCCGGTCGGTCTGGCAGGACCGCCGAGGGCTTGAGATATGGCTTCCGCCACATCCCGTTTTTCCG
>NZ_VOIQ01000018.1 GCF_010470675.1 Desulfovibrio sp. JC010 | reverse complement strand
CAAAATAAACACAATTTTCCCTTCTGATCCCAAATCTGACTTTGGTCGCACAAACTTGAGCTTTTCAAATTAAATCGAACGGAAGAAAGCATAATAAAACCCCGCTTTCCGAGAAAAGCGGGGTTAGTCAGCAATCTGAAATCCCGGAGCAACCGCTCCGGGATTTTTCTTATGTGTTCAGAAATCTAACAGTTCTGTCTTCGGACCAGAGTTGTTTTTCCATGGGGATATCGGCAAATCCCACGTGCCCGCCGAATTCAGGCATCTGTAGTGAGAGGATCTGACTTTTTTCCGCTTCCTGTACAGGGTAGCACTCAGGGGTGAGGAAAGGGTCGTCTTTGGCACTGAGAATGATGGAGGGCACTTTGATATTATTCAGGAACTGCTTACAGGATGATTGGCGGTAGTAGTCCGTTGCATCTGCAAAGCCGTTAACGGGCGCGGTGTAGGCGTTGTCGAAATCAATTATATTTTTAATGGAGGGGAGTTTGTCGAGAGGGTAGAGTTCCGGAAATTGTTTGTTTTTCATTTTTACTTTCTGCTTCAATGATCGCAAAAAATAAGTGTTGTAAATGAAATTGGATTTTTCACAGAGTTTCACAGCCGAAGCTTCCAGATCGCAGGGCACGGAGATGCCGATGGCCCGCCTTACTTTGGCCGGAACTTGGTCAGGGTTTTCTCCCAGATATTTAAGTACATGGTTTCCGCCCATGCTGAAGCCGACAAGGGCGGCACTTTCGTAAATTCCATGATCAAGGCCGTATTCAAGAACGGTGTGCAGATCCCGGGTGTCTCCGCTGTGGTACATACCGGGTTTTCTGTTCATGTCGTTACTGCAGCCGCGAAAATTGTAGGTGATGCAATCCCAGCCGGCCAGAACAAGGGCGCGGGCCATGCCGAGAACGTACGGTCTGCGGGAGTTGCCTTCTAAGCCGTGGGCAATGACAGCAAGGCGGGAACTGCTTGCAAGGTGCCAGTCGATATCAAGGAAGTCGCCGTCAGGGGTCTCGATTCTTCTTTTTACTACAGGGGGGAGGCTGACTTTCCGGAAAAGACGAGGATATATTGTCTGGATATGACCGGAGTTGAGAGGGAATTTGGGTTTATAGGGAGGGGATTGCAATAAGGGCATTTGGTAAAAATATCCATCCTTTGGCTTGCTCAATTGAAGCCGGTTGATTGTTGATCAAAAATCGGAAACAAATTCAGGATATACCGTTGGAGACCTGCTGTCAAAAGGGTTATGTGCAGAGTAATTAATGGCCTTTCTAAAATGGTCAACAGCTTACTGCATAAGCAGCTTCAGCCCGATCAAAATGAGCACCACTCCGCCAATTCTTTCCGCAATATGGCTGTAGCGTGATGCTTTTGCAAAAGATTTTCCCAGCCAGAGACCGAACGAAGTCAGCACCAGCGCGGTGATTCCGATCATGACGCAGGGGAACAGGATCGGGTAATCCATGATGGAAAAGGAAAGTCCCACAGCCAAAGCATCAAGGCTGGTGGCAACGGATAGGAAGATCAGGGAAAAACCTTTGGTGGGGTCTTTGTGGGTGTCGCAGGAGTCGTCAGTTTCAAAGGATTCCTGAATCATCTTGCCGCCCACAAAGGCCAGCAGGAAAAAAGAAATCCACGGGGCATAGGTTTCGACCATGGATTTTACAGTCAGCCCGGCCAGCCAGCCCAGCAGGGGCATCAGGGCTTGAAACAGCCCGAAATGGAAGGACAGCCGAAAGTTCTGGCGTCTGCTTACTTCGGGCATGCACAGCCCGCAGGCCACGGCAATGGTGAAGGCGTCCATGGCAAGGGCTACTGAGATAATGAATATTTCGTAGAAGGGCATGAATATATCAATACATTCAGTCTGCCCGTTTGTTAAGCCCCCGGATACGTTTAAATTTAAAATCCCACCGCTTCCAGAAAACGTTGCGAGACCAGCCCGCTGGCGATGTGGCTGCGGGTATCTTCGGAAAGTTCCAGTCTGCCGTTAATATCTACAGGGTGGCTGTCATAGGCTTCTTTGAGCACGGTTTCAAAGTCCGCCCTTAGTCTGGTGAATGATTTTTTTACTTCAGGGTAGTCGGAATCCACCCTCCACGGCAGGGTGAATTTGCCTTCAACCTCACCTTTTTTGTGGTCCGGGGTGTAGAGTCGGTATGTGGAACAGTCTTTCCCAGCCCGTTCACATTTACCGGGCAGACAGCTGGCGGACCATGATTCCGGCGGTTCAGGGATTGAGGATTGCATGACCACCTGCGGCAGTCCCAGTTCTTTTTCAAAATCTTCCAGAGTGATGGTGTAAGTCAGCAGCGGACGAAAATTTCCCCGTTTTTTGGTTATGTTCCATTCTATGATCATTAGGTTCCCCCACTAAAACAACTAGGGTTTCCAAAGGGGATTATCCCCTTTGGCCGCCGGAGGCGAAATCAAATGATTAAAAGCGCGCAGCGCATCAAATCCTTCTTAGCATACATCAATCATATCGCCGAAAGGCGGGGCGTATCCGCCACCTCCGGTTCTGGCCCAGAGTACCGGATAATCAGGCTCAGCTTCCGGAAACTGCCCGCATTCCATGTCGCTGAGGTAGACAAGGCAGGCCGGATCGAGATTGTTGCGGTCCACCCATTTGAATACCGGACGGAAGTCGGTTCCGCCGCCTCCCTGCGGTTTGAGTTCAAGGGGCAGGTCCGCACGGGAGAAAACCTGCTCCCCGGTGATTTCAAGGTCGCACCAGAGCACCCGGATGGTGGTGTCGTATGCTTCAAGGATGGATGAAAGTTCGGAGGCGAACTGCTCCAGCTCTTCCGGTGCGATGCTGCCGGATGTGTCCACTGCCAGCACCACTTCGGGCAGTTGTTCTGTTGAAAGGGAGGGCAGGTAAAGGTCCATGTGCAGATGGCGGCGGCTGGGCGGGGTCCATGAATAATCGTTGCGCGCCCGGGCACTGATGTAGCGATCCAGCAATTCCCGCCAATCCACTTTGGGGTAGAGCAGGGTTTGAACCAGCCGTTCAAGGCCGCCGGGCAGGTCGCCGCAATCACGGGCCTGATTAACGGCCTGTGCAAGGGCCTGCAGCCAGTCCTTGTCTGTTACATCGCCGCTGTCGCCGCTGCCTGTTTCCGCATCATCGGCGTCGCGCACTTCCCCGGTTCCGCCGGGATCAGCGGATTGTTCCTGATCGGTATCGCCTTCAGAATCTTCTATTTCGTCCGAGTCCATGCCGTCTGCAGAAGATTCGCCTTCGTCCCCGGTCTGGGAACGTTCGTCATCTTCGCCGGACTCAAGGTCGTTACCTTCCCCTTTGCCGTCTTCGTATTCAACGTCGATGTGTTTGGGGCCGTCCTGTTTTTTGCCGATTTCCGGGTTCCCGGCCTGATCGAAGTTTTTGGTCATGTCGGTGAAAATTTCCTCGGCACTTTTCCCGTGGTATTTTTCATCGTCCATGAATCCATCGGGAAGGGTGAAGCCTGCTTCAAGCAGAATCCAGTTAATGGAATAGTCGCAGGCCATGTTCCAGAGCCGTTCGTCACGGTTGCCGCGCCTTTTGTGGTGCTGGCAGGCCGGATGCATGACTGTGTGGGCCAGCACTCCCTTCAGTTCTTCAAGGGAAAGCTTGTCCACAAAGTGCGGGTTGTAAGCGAGGGTTTTGCCGTCGGTCCACGCGCCGTTGCAGGTCCGGTCCTCCTGCGGCTGCATGCGCAGACACAGGGAACCGAAAAATGGTTGGCGCAGGAGGAGTTCCGCACGGGCTTTGAGGAGTTTACGTTCAGCGTTCATTATGCTCCCCTAAAAGATAATATCCGAATTAGCTGTAGCCCAGCGGTTGAAGCCTTCTGATTCCACAATTGTGCGGTCTTTTTTGACCGCATTACGGACCAGCAGGACTGCGAATTCGGCGGGCAGCCGCGCGGCAAAGACCATGATGGATTCCGCATTTTCCGGGCAGGACTTTGAGCCGATGGATTCGCAAAGGGCGTAAATAGTGGCCGGATTTTCGGGGATAGCGACTTTGTCCGGAGATTTGAGCACGAATTCGGGATCGGGGAGTTTGCGGTAGATTTTGCAGAATCCGGAAAATTCAGCTGCGGCACCTTCCCCAACCGTTCCTTTGAAGAGTTCGTATTCCACTTCCGGTGAGGGGCCGGACTTGATGATTCCGGATACGAATTCCCAGGAACGGGGGGAAGGAAATGCTTTTTCACTGCGGGAAGGATCAAAGTCATGCAGCAGACCGGGCCGGAATTTAATGAAAGCCTGCAACTCATCGGCAATTTGGTTTTTAGAGGCCCAGTCCAGCCAGTTTTCCACGTTGGTCTCAAATTCAAGGTGCACAAAGCGGTTGGCAAGTGCCGAAGGCATACGGTGGGTTACGGCCTTGTCTGATTCGCGGTTCCCGGCGGCGATGACGGTCCAGCCTTCAGGAAGGGTGTATTCGCCAAGCTTGCGGTCAAGGACCAGCTGGTAGCAGGCGGCCTGCACCAGCGGCGGAGCGGCGTTGAGTTCGTCAAGAAAGAGGATTCCCTTGCCTTCCTTGGGCAGGAAAGAGGGCGGGCACCAGCTGGCATCGCCATTATTGGAAATACGGGGCAGTCCGCGCAGATCTACCGGGTCCAGCAGTACGGCACGCAGGTCTGTGAGTTCAAGGTCCAGTTTCTCGGCAACCTGAGCCACGACCTGACTTTTACCCACTCCGGGAGGTCCCCAGAGGAAAGTCGGCTGTTGTGATTTGATAAGGGTGTGCAGGGAATTGGCGATTAATCTTGGGGTCATATTTTTATACTCGGCTTGGATTTTATTTATTTTGGTTACGGAATTTGATTTAACTGATATTGAAAACGATTTTCGATGTCAATAAGGAATTAATAAAAAAGCCCGGAACTGCTCAATGCAATCCGGGCTTGGTAAAATTAAATTTGGCTGAGTTTATTCCACAACAGCTTCGGCCTGATTACGGTATTTGCGGTAGATTCTGAATCCAAGAAAAGTAGAAATCACAAAAAGTACCACAGCCATGACCATGCGCAGGGTGGAGGAAACTTCCACACCGCTGCCGAAAAGGGCAAAGACCATATTCTGGGGCAGATAGCCGATGGTGGAGCCGAGTATGAAGGGCAGGGCCGGAATGCTGGTTACACCAGCCAGTACATTGGTGACCACGTTGCTGCCCAGCGGGAAAAAGCGGATGGTCAGAGCCATGTTGAAGGGACTGCGGCTCAGGAAATCATCCACTTTCTGGATGCGGGCACCGAATTTCTTTTTAATGAAAGAGCGGCCTACCAGCCGGGAGTATACGAATGCCCCGGCACAGCCCAGTCCGGTACCGATGGTTCCGAGCAGGGTGCCGAGCGCGAAGCCGTATGCGTATCCGCCCATGAAGCAGATCACCTGTCTGGGAAAGCCGACAGCCGAAAAGAATGCCGCCAACCCCACATAGGTGAGTACTCCGGTCAGGCCGCGTGAACGTACATGTTCGTCCATCCAGTGGGTATCAAGGGCATCGGCAAGCCCGGCATAGCGGATCAGGTATACCGAGAACCCCATTACCGCGAGCATGGCCAGCCCTTTGATCAGAGCCTTGGCACTGACTTTGGATTCGCTGCTTACTGCACTCATTTATTCGTCGCCGCTGCGTTCTTTAACGGAATAGGAGAAATGACGACCCAGCAGCCAGCGTACGCCGAGGAGGTCGTATCCTCCGGCAATGGCTCTATCAAGAGTGCCGTACTTGGATTCGCCTTCATAGCGGGGACGGTGGTTGACCTTCATTTCAGCCACGGATGCGCCCTGCATTTTCATGAGCGTAGGCAGGAAGCGGTGCATGCCGTTGAACCGGGGGATGGACCGAACCATATCGGTATCCATGATTTTCAGGGAACATCCGGTATCCTGCACGGTTTCGTTGGTCAGCCTGTTGCGGATGGCGTTGGCAATCTTGGAGCCGATACGTTTGATCCAGACATCCTTGCGTTTCTGACGCCAGCCAATGGTCATGGTATGCCCTTCATTATATAAATTGAGCATGCCCGGAAGATCGGCAGGATCGTTCTGCAGGTCGGCATCCATGGTGGCTACACGGGGGGCGCGTGCTTCATCGAACCCGGCACAGAAAGCCGCAGATTGCCCTCTGTTCTCCGCAAAGGAGATATAGCGGGCCTTGGGGTAGGCGGATGAAATATCTTTGAGAACGGTAAGGCTGCTGTCCTTGCTGCCGTCATCTACAAATATAACTTCGTAGGGAACATTGATCGGTTCAAGGGCCGAGTCAATTTCCTGCATCAGTTTTCGTAAATTGTCCTGCTCGTTGTAAACAGGGATTACGAGGGAAAGTTCTAAGTGGTTTGTCATATCGAGAGATGAGATAAGAAAATTTAAATAATTTGTAAATAGCTGTTGACAGGAAGCGGCCCCGTCTGTAGAACCTCTTTCACAGTGACGCGGGGTGGAGCAGCTTGGTAGCTCGTCGGGCTCATAACCCGAAGGTCGTAGGTTCAAATCCTGCCCCCGCAACCACCATGCTTCATCAGAAAGACCCAATCGAAAGATTGGGTCTTTTTTTGTGTGCAAGTCCCGATGAGATTTGTTGGGTCTACAGGACTTGTTTGTAGAGTCATTTTATTTCCGGCCATCAGCAGCTGGTGTATTTTTCGTGACAACTCTCTTTACTTTCTGATCGCTTCGCCGATTTTCTTTCCCGGGTAAAAAGTAAATTTTTTTAAAGCTGACAAAGTGTTTTCACTGACGTCTTTGACCGGAATTTCAATTTTTACCCGTTTGCCCGGATGAATGTCCCGCAGGGTTTTGCTGTAAACCGGGTCGGACATGATCAGATCTTGTAATTGTCCGGTATAGTATGCCTTTTTTAAGCCTCTCTCGATGGCGGAATGAAGTCTGCTGTTTCCTTTTCTGACATAAAAGAAGGAGGCCAACGGGTAAGAAAGAACCAGATAATCGTCAATAACAAGCTCCGGATGATCCGGTGAGTATCTTTTGTACTCAAGGTCGATTTCAAACAGCCCGCGCGGGTATATCTCAACCCTGTGGCGCATGATCATTCCCGGAATACTTGCCGGGTTCGCCGGAGTCTGCACCGTAAGTCCGGCATCGCGTAGTATCTTTACGTCCGACCAGCCCAGCCCTTGAGCGAAAGTAAATTCTTTTAAATCGTCAAGGGATCTAACTCTTTTGAGCCTTTTTTCCACATCAGGACGGGTAAGCATGATTCGTTGTCCGATGCCCAGCCCAAGAAGGATTGGGACATAGACAGGTTGTAGATTCTCTTCATGTTCCCTGCGGTTGCCGAGTGCTATTACGTAGTCCTTGGGTGACGAATCTACAATTTTTATCCGACGGGGCTGTGAGGCTTTAATGACTTCAATTTTAATACTGTAAGGCTCATCCTGATTCTTAAGGGCAAGGTCGAGCACTCTGTATAAGTGTGCTTCCGGCTGAAGGGGACGGTCTACAAGCAGGAGCACTTCAAGTTTGTCTTGGGCAGGGGCTGGTTGTGCAAAGCTCAAAAGCAGTATGAGGCAGAGCAGTAATTTTTTCATGACATTCCTCCATACTTAATTTTATGTGCTATTAGGTAGTACAAGTCAAATAAATATGATTCAAATGATGCTGTCTATGGCTGTGACTTTGTTTTGAAATGTCTCAGGAATGAACATGTCTCAATTTTCATTTATCCCAGAAAATATTGAGAAAATTGTTTTCGAAAGTGAAAATTAATAGCTTTCTATAAAAATAAATTTAATAGAAGCGAAAAAAAAGGCGTTCATTTATCGACATTGCATCTCAATTGATTTAAAGTTCTGTGCACGTAAGGAACCTAGAACCAGAGGTGATTTTTACTATGAAAAAATTGATCAATGATGTGGAAAATGTGGTTAAGGAACAGCTTGAGGGTATGGCCCTCGCGCACCCTGAGCTGAAAGTAAACTACGAGCCCTACTACGTAGTTCGTCAGGATGCTCCTGTTAAAGGAAAAGTCGCTATCGTTTCCGGCGGCGGTTCCGGCCACGAACCCATGCATGGCGGTTTTGTCGGCAAAGGTATGCTCGACGGTGCCTGCCCCGGTGAAGTCTTCACTTCCCCCACCCCCGACCAGATGTACGAATGCGCCAAGGCCGTAGACAGCGGTGAAGGCGTTCTTTTTATGGTTAAGAACTACACTGGTGACGTAATGAACTTTGAAGCCGCTGCTGAGCTGGTTGCCGGTGAAGGCGTCAAGGTCCAGAATATTTTGATTGATGATGATGTAGCAGTTAAGGACAGCCTCTATACCGCGGGTCGTCGCGGCGTTGGAACCACTGTTCTGGCTGAAAAGATCGTCGGTGCCGCTGCTGAAGCAGGTTACGATCTTGAAAAATGCTCCGATCTCTGCCGCAAGGTAAACCAGTACGGCCGTTCTTTCGGTGTAGCACTGACTTCCTGCATCGTTCCCGCAGCTGGTAAGCCCACCTTTGATCTCGGTGAAGATGAAGTTGAAATGGGTATCGGTATCCACGGCGAACCCGGCATCGAGCGCATGCCCCTTAAGTCTGTTGATGAAATGACCCAGTATGCTGCCGAGCAGATCATTGACGATCCCGCATACAGCCGCACCGTCCGTGAATGGAACGGCAGCGAGTGGGAAGACAAGGAACTTACCGACGAGCCTTTTGCCAAGGGCGACAACGTCATAGCATTCGTCAACAGCATGGGCGGAACCCCGGTTTCCGAACTTTACGCCGTGTACAGAAAGCTTGATGAAGTCTGCAAAGCAAAGGGCATCAACATTGTCCGCAATCTGATCGGACCCTACATCACTTCTCTGGAAATGCAGGGTTTCTCCATTACCCTGCTCAAGGTTGATGATGAAATGCTTAAGTTCTGGGATGCGGAAGCAAAGACTCCCGGTTTTGTCCGCTAAGCTTAAGCTTCTATAATTATTAGTTTAAAATGCGCAGGCGTGGGAGATTCCTTTCACGCCTGCGTTCACCTTTTGGAGAGTAAAGAATGTCCATGAACAAGGCTCAGCTTATTGCCTGGCTCGGCAGACTGAACGAAGTCTACGCCGACAAAAAAGAATACCTTACTGAACTTGATGCCGCTATCGGTGACGCCGACCACGGAATCAACATGAACCGCGGGTTCGGCAAAGTCGCCGAGAAATTACCCACCGTGGAAGATAAAGACATCGGCACTATCCTGAAGACCGTGGGCATGACCCTCATGTCCAGTGTCGGCGGTGCCAGCGGCCCTCTCTACGGAACTTTCTGGATGAAGGGCGGCATGCTCATGGGCGGTAAAGAGGAACTCAGTTCCGAAGATTTCGCCAATGTAATCGAAGCGGGTGTGGAAGGAATTCTGCAGCGCGGACGGCCCGATCTCGGCGACAAGACCATGTACGACCTCTGGGCACCTGTGCTCGAAGTAATCAAGGAAAAGGCCGGAAACGGCGATGAGGTTCTCGCCATCGTGGAAGCAGCACTCCCCGTGGGTGAAAAAGCCCTTGCCGACACCATCCCCCTGCAGGCCAAGAAAGGACGCGCCAGCTATCTCGGCGAACGTTCCATCGGGCATCAGGACCCCGGTGCTACTTCCTCTTTCTACATGCTTGAGACCCTGAAAGAAGTACTTTCATAAGTTTAATGCCTCCGGCGGCTGGGGAAGGGAAAACTTTTGCAAAAGTTTTCCCTTCCCCAGACCCCATCCCTTTCAAAACCTTTTAATAGGTCTTCGACGCTGGGGGCAGAATATCGTAGTCTGATAAGAATTTATTTTTCCCATGCCGATTTGTGCGCTTTACAGTCTAAAACTATTAAAACGTTTTGGGATTCTTAAACCCTTTTGGAAAAGGGTTTAAGGCCCCCGGCAGGGCCCCCGGAGAGATCTTTATGGTTGGATTAGTAATAGTTTCCCATAGCCAGACATTGGCGCAGGGCGTTTTGGAGCTGGCGGAGCAGATGACCCGCGGTTCCGTGGTCATGGAAGCCGCTGGCGGCATTGACGATCCCGACAATCCCATCGGCACCGATCCCATGAAGGTCATGATGGCCATTGAATCCGTGGCCGCGCAGTCTGAAGAGGGCGTGCTGGTTATCATGGACCTTGGCAGCGCGCTCATGAGTGCTGAAACAGCTCTCGATTTCCTGCCCGATGAGGTCAAGGAAAAGGTGCTTCTTTGCTCCGCTCCCATTGTGGAAGGAACCATGGCTGCGGCGGTGCAGGCTTCTGTGGGCGCATCGCTTAAGGAAGTAAGTGCCGAGGCCGGGGCTGCTCTCAATGTGAAGATCGAACAGCTGGCCCCCATCACCGGGGAGAGTGTTCAGGCTGCCGGATCTGTTCAGGAAGAAGCTGTTGAGGGCGAATCGTTAAGTGTCGACCTGCTGGTTATTAATAAGATGGGACTTCATGCCCGCCCGGCTGCAAATCTTGTTGCCGAGGCCGGAAAATTTCAATCCACCATCCAGATTCGCAAGGACGACAAGACAGCTTCCGGCAAGAGCATCAATCAGGTGGCTCTGTTGGCGGTCAAGAACGGCGAAACCATTACCGTTACTGCCACCGGACCTGACGCGCAGCAGGCTCTTGACGGCCTGAAAGCTCTGCATGCCGACAACTTCGGCGAACGCGATGAAGACGTGACCGAAGCTGTTATGGAAGTGGAAGAATGCAAGGTCGGCGGAGATGGTTTTGTGCATGGTGCTCCGGCTTCATCCGGCTATGCTGTCGGTCCGGTTTATCTGCATATGACCAGTATTCCTGAAGTTGAGCGGAATGAGATTTCTGATATTGACGCCGAAGCAGCTCGCCTTGATCAGGCCATTGCCGAGGCTCTTTCCGATATTCAGGCATTGCAGCGCGAAACTGAAAAGACCGCATGCAAGGCCAATGCCGCGATTTTTGAAGTTCACGGCCTCATTCTTGGCGATAAGGATATGCGTGATAACGCTGCATCTGTCATAGCTGATGAAAAGGTCAATGCCGAGTTTGCATGGTTTCAGGTTATGGACAAGATGGCTTCCGATTACCGCGAGCTAGATGATCCGTACATGCAGGCCCGCGCCGCAGACGTAATGGATTGCGGCGGGCGTGTGCTGCGCGTGCTGACCGGAACTGAAGAGCAGGGTATCATCCTTGAGCGTGAATCCATCATTGTTGCCCACGACCTCACTCCTTCCGATGTAGCCGGAATGGACCCGGAAATGGTCCTCGCCATTGTTACTGAGATCGGCGGGGCGACCTCCCATGCTGCGATTCTTTCCCGTTCTCTGGGCATCCCTGCCGTAATCGGTACCGGGGAGTGCTTCGGTCAGCTTTCAGATGGGCAGATAGTTGCGTTGGACGGTTTTGAAGGCACGGTTTGGACTGTTGCGGATTCGGCCAAGCAGGATGAAATCTCCGCCAAGCGCGAAAAATGGCTGGCTGAACGAGAAGAAGCCAAGGCAAAGGGTGCTGCCCCGGCCAAGACTGTGGACGGCACAGAAATCATGGTCATGGGCAACATCGGAACCCCGGCGGATGCACCCCGTGTGCTGGAATACGGCGCAGAGGGCGTGGGTCTTTTCCGCACGGAATTTCTTTTTCAGGACCGTGATCAGGAACCGGATGAGCAGGAGCAGTTTGAAGCCTACGTAGAAGCTGCCAAGGCTATGAACGGCAATCCGGTCATCATTCGCACCCTCGACATCGGCGGCGACAAGCCTGTAAAATACCTCGAAACTCCCGTGGAAGAAAATCCGTTTCTCGGTGAACGCGGGGTCCGTTTCTGCATGGCCCGCCCTGAGCTTTTTCGCATCCAACTGCGCGCTCTGCTGCGCGCCGCCAGCGAGGAAAATATCTGGATTATGTTCCCCATGATTTCCGGGGTGGAAGAGCTTGAAGCTGTGCTTGCATTTCAGGCCGAAGTCCGCACTGGGCTGGTTTCCGAGGGCGTTAAAATTGCCGATAAAATCAAGACCGGAATCATGATCGAAGTTCCCTCCGCAGTTGCCGAGGCTGAAAAGCTCGGTGCTATCTGCGATTTCTTCAGCATCGGCACCAACGACCTGACCCAGTATGTCATGGCTGCGGACCGCGGTAACAAGTCGGTTGCCAAGATTTGCGACAGCCTCAATCCCGCAGTGTTGCGTATGGTCAAGATGACCTGCGATGCCGCCGCTGCCAACGAAATTGAAGTAGGCATGTGCGGTGAACTGGCCGGGAACGCCAAAGCATCCGCGCTGCTGCTCGGCCTTGGACTCGATGAGCTGAGCATGAGCGGGCCGTCTATTCCCGAAGTGAAGGAAGCCATCCGCGCGGTCTCCATGGATGATTGTGTTGCGCTGGCTGAAAAAGCACTGGCAGCAAGGTCTGGAGATGAAGTTCGTAACTTGCTCTAGTAATCAGTTTTAATGTACTGTTTTTATATACCCCGTTCTTCGGAGCGGGGTATTTTTTTAACTGTTGAAAATGGAGCGTTTTCGATGAGCGGTTTTATGCGCGGCGTGCGGGCTAATGTTCCGCTTTTGCCCAGTGTGGTTGCTTACGCCGGGGTTCTCGGTGTGCTGGCGGCCCAGAAGTCCATTTCATGGGCTGATATGATGGCCCTGAACGTATTCATGTTTGCGGGCTCAGCACAGTTCGTGCTGGTGGATATGTGGAATGCGCCTCTTCCTGTGTTGGAGATGGTGCTGGCGGTAGTCATCGTTAATCTGCGTTACGTGCTCATCGGGGCATCGCTCAAGGATTTATTTGCCGGGGAAGGGTTGTTGCGCAGGCTGGGACTCATGCATTTTGTGGCTGACGAGAACTGGGCCATGACCATGGTTGCGGCCCGCAAGGGCGAGGGTGATGTTTACCACCTCCTTGGTGGCGGCTTGCTGCTGGTAATTTTCTGGAGTGCAGGAACCATGGGCGGCATGTATTTCGGCGGGTTGATCCCAGATCCCAAATTGCTGGCGTTGGACTTCGCTTTTACTGCCGTCTTCACCGCGCTGGCTGTTTCCCTCTGGCAGGGCAAACAGGATGCGTTGCCATGGCTGGTCGCCATCGGCACATCGGTACTGACTGAACATTTTATTCCCGGAAAATGGTATATTTTAGTGGGCGGAATTCTTGGGGCAGTGTGTGCGGCGTTTGTTCCACAGGCTGATTCGGAAGCAGAAGAGGAGGGCGCAGCATAATGAATATTTACAGTCCTGAAAACGCAATTATCGTCATTGCCCTTGCCGCTCTGGCTACTTATTCCATGCGCGTGGGCGGTCTGCTGCTGGCTGGTTATCTGCCCACGGGCGGGCGGTTCGGGCGGGCCTTGAAGGCCCTGCCCGGAACTATTCTTATATCTCTTGCCGCGCCCGGATTTTTTAATGAAGGGTTGATCGGATTCGCTGGCGGTATCGTCACCGTGGCAATTACTTTCAAGACCAAAAATGTTTTTCTGGCCATGCTCGCCGGGATGCTGGTGGTGGCAGTGGGGCGGCAGTTTATCTAATCATCCCGCTTCCAGTCCGGCTTTTTCATGGAGTTGATGAGTTGCGGCAATCCGACAAAAATAACCATTCCTGCGGCCACCAGACCTACGTAGAGAGCCGGGTTGCCGACTTTCAGGTTGGTGGGCGGGAAGAAGCCGACAATCAGGGCGAAGCTTACACCCAGAAGACCTATGCCGGCCACAGCGCAAAGCCCGAATAGTCCGCCCGGAACCTTGTAAGTTCTCGGCAGGTCCGGCCGGGTGTAGCGCAGTTTTATTGCTGCGGCGTACATCAGGATGTACATGACCAGATAGAGGGTGACGGTCATGGCCGAAATCATAAAAAAAGCCACGCTGACGTTATCCATGATGAAATAAAGCCCGGCGAGCAGGCTGACGATCACAGCCTGAATCATGAGTATGTTGATGGGCATGCCGTTCTTGTTGGTCTTTGCCATGATTGGCGGGAGTTCGCCCTGATCCGCAGTATGCAGCAGTCCCCGGCTGGGACCGCTGATCCATGACATGACCCCGCCGATTGATCCGAAGGCCACCAGAAGCCCGATCAGCGGGGTTATGAAATCAAGGTTGAATTTGGCAAGCAGCATTTCAAAAGCCTGCATGAGTCCGGCGGTCAGGCTGATTTCACTGGCCGGAATTACCGCTGCCACGGAAAGTGATCCAAGGGTGAAGAGCAGGAAGATTATGGCCGCCGCCAGAAACATGGATTCCGGGAATTGCTTGCCGGGGTCTTCAAGTTCGTTGGCGTGGACGGCGTGGACTTCCACCCCGGCAAAAAGAAGTATGATCCCGGCCAGAAAGGCAACGCTGCCCAGCCCGGTTATGCTGGGGAAAAGCCTTGCGTGGGGCAGTTCTCCGGCGGCTTTTTCCGCTGCTTCAAGAGCAGGAGAGACCTGCATGAATTCCAGCGGGTTGCCCATATTCACCCAGAGTAGACCGAGGATAATGACCAGCAATCCCGGAAGCACGGTTCCCAGCAGTACCCCGTATTTGGTGACCTTGCTGACCAGATCAGTCCCTGCAAGGGTGATGAAGGTGGCCCCCCAATAAGCGATCAGGATGACTGAGCCGGTATAAACTCCGCTGTCGGCCATGCCGGGGTCCATGAACAGGTAGGCCAGTGCTCCGGCCCCGAAACCCAGAACCGTGGGATACCAGACAACATTCTGAATCCACTGCAGCCAGATTGCCGTAAATCCCCATCGTGAGCCGAAGGCCGCTTTGACCCATGTATACACGCCCCCGGATTCTTTAGAGAATGCACCGCCCAGCTCCGCTGCAACCAGTGAGGCCGGGATGAGGAATATCAGGGTAGAGAAAAGAATGTAGAAGATCATGGAAAGACCTTCCCGGGCCATCATGGGCAGCCCGCGCAGGCTGCAGACAGCGGCCACGGTCATCATGGAAAGGGTAAACACCGAGAGCCGCTTTTTACCGGGATTTGACATACTTTTCTCCCCTGCTGGCAGGATTTAAAAATTCGGAATGAATTATCCGATTCTTTAAAATTTACGGCACAGGGGAAAAAATATCAACCGGGAAAGCAAAATCAAGTGCTACACACTCATGGCCTTTTCTGCCAGATGGTATGCAATTACCCACATGGTCAGGCAGACCGCGCTATCCAGCACCCGCCATGTGCCCGGTTTTTTGAATAAAGGAGCCAGTGCCCTTCCTCCCAGTCCGAGCGTATAAAACCATGCAAAAGATGCGGACATGGCACCGAATCCGAACATATAACGTTCCATACCGTCATACTGCCCGCTGATGGAACCGAGCATGACCACCGTATCCAGATAAACGTGCGGGTTGAGCAGGGTGATGGAAAGTGTCAGCAGGATCATGGATTTTATTCCTGACTTGGCAATTTCTCCGGTTTCCAGCTGACCGCCTTTCAGGGCAGAGCGGAACGAACCGAATCCATACCACGCAAGGAAGGCGGCCCCGCCCCATGCAGCAGGTTTGAGCAGCATGGGATTGGAAGCGATTAATTCTCCGGTTCCCAACACACCCAGGGTGATCAATAAGGCATCACAGATAGAACAGACCAGACAGACGGTCAGGTGATGGTTCTTTCTAATGCTCTGGGTGAGCACAAAAGCATTCTGCGCCCCGATGGCAATAATCAATCCCGCTCCGGTCCCGAATCCCTGCATATATGGAATAAGTGCTGACATTGTTTTCTCCGTGTTGTTTTTCAGGAATATATGGTGCTGATTGAAATTAGTAAAATTAAACATTTTCATTTCTGATAAGTTTGACTTATGGTAAGGTCATGCTTGATAATATTTTTCTGGAAGCACTGGCAGCGGTTATTGAAGAGGGCGGCTTTGATAAGGCCGCCTTGAAATTGAATATTTCCCAGTCCGCAGTATCCCAGCGTATACGAAATTTTGAGGAGCAGCTTGGCCGGGTGCTGGTGGTGCGTTCCACGCCCCCGGAACCCACCGAAGACGGGCGCAAGCTGATCAAACACCTGCGCACAATCCGGCTTATGGAGCACGAACTCGGCGATTCCATGGGGTTTAATCCAAGCGGTGAATTTGTGACCCTGCCCGTGGGGGTGAATGCGGACAGTCTGGCCTCGTGGTTTCTGGATGCTTTGGAAGATTTTTTGAAAGAGCACAATGTCCTGCTCGATCTTTATGTGGATGATGAAAACCGGACCCATGAAATGCTCCGCCGCGGGGAGGTGGTCGGGTGTGTCGGCACCGGGGCGAGATCGGTTAAAGGTTGCCGCAGTGACTATCTGGCCACATTTGACTACCTGTGTCTGGCTACCCCGGACTTTTGCGAACGATGGTTCAAAGATGGATTTAATCATGAGACAGTGGAGAAAGCCCCGGCAGCTGTTTTTAACCGTAAGGATGAAACCCAGTCTCAGATGCTGGCAAAGGTTTTTCCGGGTGAAACAGTGACGCATCCTATATTTTATGTTCCGTCAACAGAGTCATTCGTGGATATTATCTGCCGGGAGCTTGCTTACGGTATGGTTCCCGAATTTCAGGTGGAAGACAAATTGAAATCCGGACAATTGGTGGAGGTTGTGCCGCAGGGGAGGGTTCCTGTTTCGTTATATTGGCATTCGTGGAATGTGGATACGGAACTGCTGGAAGGATTGCGCCGAACGCTCATTCAGTATTTTAAGCGTCGGAAATAAAGCAAAAAAGAATAATAGTTAAAATAATTTAAAAATAATTTTATTTGTTGTTGACAGGGTAGGGCTGGACATGTAGACATGCTCTCACAGTGACGCGGGGTGGAGCAGCTTGGTAGCTCGTCGGGCTCATAACCCGAAGGTCGTAGGTTCAAATCCTGCCCCCGCAACCACCATGCTTCATCAGAAAGGCCCAATCGAAAGATTGGGTCTTTTTTTTGGATTGTATATAAAAAATGACCATAGGATTCTCAATGAATATATATTCAAAAATAATAGAAATATTTAAAGATAATAGTCTTCCCTGTAAGGATTTTGATTTTAGAAGAAAGTTACGTCCATATAATGCTCAGATGATTACTGCAAATGATGTTTTAGTATTTGTAGCTCTTACAACATTTACATATTTAATTGTTGATAAACTTGTATTACGTGCAGTCATTGATGGTTTGGGGTATAAAGGTTTTTTTTCAGTGTATGATAGAGATGCTGCTGATTATAGTTTGTTGCCTGCCAAGTCGATTCTTACTGTTTTTACTTTTGTGATGTCATCTCTATTTGTTGTCTTTGATGATTTTTTTAATCTATTTGGAAGGATGCTGTTAACAATTAAGAAAATTGTTGTGTTTAGGTTAAAAACAAAAATATTTGTTATCTGCGTACTTGTTTTTTTACTTATTTATTTTTTATCTTTTGTTTTTAACTTGTTGTCATTTATCATTGGTTTTATTTTTATCGCTTTTGTTTGTGGTTATTTTTATTATTTAAGTCCTCGTTTTTTGATTAGATTAGCTGTTGCTTTTTGTTTTTTATATTTATTTTTTAATCTATTATGTTTGCCTTTATTACGAGACAGCGGTGATAAAAGTTCGAAAGTAGTATGGGTAAGAGGGAAAGTTCCTCCTAAAAAAACAAAATCTACGGTAGTAGTTCATCTCACAAATAATAAAGTTTTATGTGGTGATCTTCTTTTTGAAAGTAAGCACGGTATATTGTTGAATGTAAAAGGTCGTGAAATTAATATTCCTACCTCAAGCATACTTTATAAAGATTATGGCCCCCTTGATAACATTGTTTATCGTTTGTCTCATTAGTCTTCAAACATCTTGAATGAATCGCAAAGCATAGCTATGTTATAACTGTTAATACGGAGGATGAGTTGCGATGAACAGGCAGGAAGTGCGCTGGCAGCAGCGTTTTGAAAATTTCAGCAGGGCTTTAAATGAGCTTGAGCTGGGCTGCGCGCAAGAGAGTTTCAGTAACCTTGAGCGTTCCGGACTGATCAAGACCTTTGAATTTACTTTCGAGCTGGCATGGAAAACCCTTAAAGATTTACTGTTTTTTGAAGGCTTCGATTACAACAGCCCTCGTTCGGTAATTCGGGGTGCTTTTGAAGCCAAATATTTGAGTGAATCTGAGTGTGAATCTTTTCTGCAGGCTTTAACTAAACGCAACCTTCTGGTTCATGTTTATGAGGAAAAGGTGGCTCTCGAAGCGCAGCAGGCAATCATTAATGAATATCTGCCGTTGCTAAAGGGATTAGGTCGTACTTTAAGTGCAAGGCTGGAGAATTCCGGTGAACGATGACGGCATTGCCCTGCGCCATAAGCAAAAGTTGCTTGAGATCCTATCCGCATATGAGCGGGTTGAGAGAGTAATTCTTTTCGGATCAAGGGCAATGGGCAGTTATACCACTGAATCGGATATCGATCTGGTGCTTATCGGTGATAAAATTTCCATGACAGATCAAGCCGCAATCATCGATGCCATTGAGCAGACTTCCATTCCGCAGCGGGTGGATATCGTTCTTTACCGTACCATCAGCAGTGAGAAATTGCTGGAACATATCCGTGAATTTGGAGTGGAGTGGAAATTAATCTAAATTCAATTTCAGACATTTTTTATCCCCATCATCGTAAAATACGCTGGTGGGGATTTTTTTTCGGCCTCTCTTTTGCAACGTCATTCCGATTAGGCAAAATTTGCGTCACATGCGTGAAAGATGTTTGTTTCAGGTTTGCCATGTTTTTTCCGCTATTCAGCCTGCTTAGATAGTTTTTTGATTAAAATGTTCTGTTATGACAGTGTGTTGCTGTAAGTTGATGAGTTTTCAAGAAAAATCAAAAAAGTTGCAAATTAATTTATTTTGACACTAAACACGGCCGAAATTCTGTGTTAAGGGGTAGGTATCTATCAGTGCTGGGTTGTGCATTGAGGATGGGGCTATGAGGTGGAATTAACATTTTGAATTTACTGCTGTTTTTCAATTTTAAGCACGGGAAGGTACTTTATGGTTACTGAAAATGAACTCCGCGAAATTGAGAATGGTTTAGTTGATATTATTGATGATGGTATTACCGCGTCCGCGCTGGCTGAACAGATCGAACGGTTCAAGACAGGTTTTCCCGCCACAAGGCTTGAGCGGGCCTGTACTTTGAATGACGGCATCTACCGTATTCAGCCGGACGAAAAGGATGAACTTCTGGGCTGTTTTGAAGAGGCTGCAGACGAAGGGCGTTTCAGCAGGTTTGTTCCGGCCTCCGGTGCTGCCACGCGCATGTTCAAGCATCTGCTGGCAAAGCTGAACGGGGCAGAACTTTCCGAAAAGGATGCTGACATGGTTCAGACTTTTATGGACCTGCTGCCGGTCTTCCCCTTCTATGGTGATTTGAACGATGTCATGAACGAGCAGGGATTAAATCTGGAAGAAGCGTATGAAAGTCAGGATTATGATCTGATCCTTGAGTTCCTGCTTACCGAAAAGGGACTCAATTACGCGGCAATGCCTAAGGGATTGATCCCGTTCCATAGTTATGGTCAAGGGTACCGTACTCCTTTTGAAGAACATATTGCCGAGACCGAAGCTCATATTAAGGATCGCCGTGGCAAGGTGAAGCTGCATTTCACCGTGTCTCCTGTTCATGAGCAGAAGATTCGCGAACATGTTGAGGAGGTGGTCGGCAGATATCCTGATACCCGCTTTGATATTAATTTTTCACAGCAGAGCAGGAAGTCCGATACTGTTGCCGTGGATATGGATAATGAAGTTTTCCGCACTGATGACGGCAAGATTCTTTTCCGTCCTGCCGGGCACGGAGCTTTGCTGGACAACCTGCACAAGCTGCGTGGTGATCTGGTTTTTCTGAAGAATGTTGATAACGTGGTGCCCGACAGTGTCAAGGGCGACACCCTTGAATACAAGAAGCTGCTTGGCGGGCTACTGGTCAGATTGCAGGCCCAGATTTTTGAATGTTTGAATATGCTTGAAAACCATCATTGCAGTGAATTTGAAGTGGCTGCTGTGGCTATTTTCGCAGTCTCCCATCTGTCTTTGCAACTGCCGGAGAATTTTGGGCAGATGAGTCTTGAAGACAAGATCAGCCTGCTGCGGGTGCGGCTGTCCAAGCCGATTCGTGTCTGCGGGATGGTCAAGAATGAGGGTGAGCCCGGTGGCGGTCCTTTCTGGGTTAACGGACCGGACGGATTTGTATCCCCGCAGATCGTTGAAAAGAGTCAGGTGGATATGGATGATGCCGAACAGGCTTTCATTGTGCAGGCTTCCACCCATTTCAATCCGGTGGATCTGGTTTGCGGAATGAGAAATCATCGCGGTGAATGGTATGCTCTCAAGAACTTCACTGATCCTGAAACCGGGTTTATTTCCTCCAAGTCCAAGGACGGGCGTAAGCTTAAGGCAATGGAGCTTCCCGGACTGTGGAACGGTTCCATGGCCGATTGGATCACCGTTTTTGTGGAAGTTCCGCTCAGCACTTTCTCCCCGGTGAAGACTGTTAATGACCTGTTGAAGGAAGAGCACCGCCAGTAACAAAAAGATATATTCATATGGGCAGCAATAAGCCGACCTTCATGTCAGTGACATGGGGGGGCGGCTTTTGTATTTAGCGGATATAATCCGGATAAAATTGTAATTTGTATGTGGCTGTCATTTTCTGCTGTTGCAGGTTTGTTACTTTCTGTGTTATCTTTTGATATATTTGATAAAAGGTCTGATTCTAGAGTGTTTGCGGGGGAGGATTGGTCTTTTAACGGTGGAGGGCAGTGTGAAAGAAGTGTTGGAGATGCGGAAGTTTGTGGCTCCGGAGCTGGTTTTCGGTGTCGGCTCTTCAAAGCTTGCCGGGCAGTATGCTGAAAATTTCGGGGTCAGCAGGGCTTTGATAGTTACCGATCCGGGGATTGTGGGCTGCAGCTGGGTAAAGGCTGTAAAGCACAGTCTTGAAGATGCGGGAATTGAAGTTTTTATTTTCAGCGAGGTTTCCGAAAATCCACGTGATGTGGAGGTCATGCGCGGGGCTGAACTTTACCTCGAAAATAGATGTGACTGCATAATCGCGGTGGGCGGCGGCAGTCCCATGGATTGCGCCAAGGGAATCGGGATCGTCACCACCAATAATTCGCATATCCTGAATTTTGAAGGCGTGGACATGGTTGAAGTGCCCGGTCCGCCTCTTATCTGCATTCCTTCCACAGCGGGCAGTTCCGCTGATGTCTCCCAGTTTGCAATCATTACCGATACTGAACGCGATGTGAAAGTAAGTATCGTCAGCAAGGCCATGGTTCCCGATGCCGCACTGATCGACCCTGAGCTGACCACCACTATGGATCCCCAGCTTACAGCCGCAACCGGATTGGATGCTTTAACCCACGCCATTGAGGCCTATGTTTCAAACGCCAATTCTGCCCTGACTGACCTGCTGGCCCTTGATGCCATAGAACTTGTTTCCAAGAACCTTGCAGAAGCCATCAGCAATCCGAAAAATCTGGAATCGCGTGGTCTGGTGATGCTTGGGTCCATGGAAGCCGGACTTGCTTTTTCCAATGCCATTCTCGGCGCAGTGCATGCCATGGCCCATAGCCTTGGCGGCCTCCTTGACCTGCCTCATGGCGAATGCAACGCCATTCTGCTTCCGTATGTAATCAAGACGAATTTTCCTTCATCCGTGGAAAGGTATTTTAAGGTTGCCGGGAAGCTCGGGGTTGTCACTGTCGGAAAAAGTGATGATCAGGTCTGTGAAGAATTGGTTCAGGCGATTATTGATCTGCGTATATCCTGTGGAGTGACAAAGTCTCTTAGTGATCTCGGTTTAAACCGTAAAGATATCCCCAAGCTCGCGGAGCTGGCTTTGAAAGATGCCTGTATGGTAACCAACCCGGTGGAACTCAGTCAGGAAGATGTAGAGAAGATTTATGAAGCGGCGCTCTAAACCCAATCCCAGTGAGAATGTCCGCAACAAGCTTATCGGGCTTGGCGAGACTTCCATGCGCAAAAGTTATTATCCTGAACTGCGTGAAAGGATTAACGAGCTGGAGCGTTTCCGGGCATTGGTGGAAAATGCAAATGACGCATTATTTGTGCTTGATGCATTCTCATGGAGCTTTGCAGACGTAAACAAGACCGCGCTGAAAAAGACCAATTATACCCGCGATGAAATGCTGGACAGCCCTCCGGAACTTGTTTTTCCTGAGGATACCTGCTTTTTGCTCCACGAAGTGCTTATTGATGATGACGTCCATTCCTCATGGGACAAAGAAGATGTTTCCATGACCGACCTGCTCGGCAAGGGCGGCTCAAAGATTCCGGTGGAAATGACCCTGCGCGTGCATTATGTGGGCGGCAGGCTTTATATTGTCATGGTTGCCCGTGATGTGCGCCGCAGGCTGGCCGATCAGCGTGAATTGCGCCGGACCCGGAACTATCTTGGAAATGTCATTGATTCCATGCAGTCCGTACTGGTGGGCGTGGATGAAAGATCAAATGTGGTGCTCTGGAATGATCATGCACATAAGGAGACCGGGGTTCCCGCTGAACTGGCTGAAGAACGTTTTGTTTACGAGGTTATGCCGGAGCTGCGCCGCTTCGAGCATTTGATCTCGGCAACCATTCGTGGAGAAGCTGACGGGGGCACGGAAATTTTTCATATGGACCGGAACGGGGATACTGTTTTTTTTGAAATTGTCGTTTTTCCATTTAAGGGCGACGAGGCCGGAGCGGTTATCCGTATTGATGATATTACCGCCCGTACGCGCATGGAAGAGGTCATGGTCCAGACCGAAAAGATGATGACTGTGGGCGGACTTGCCGCAGGTATGGCCCATGAAATCAATAATCCGCTGGGCGGGATTCTGCAGGGGGTGCAGAATATCCAGCGCAGGATTTCCGGGCATCTGCCTAAAAACCGCGCTGTGGCTGAAGAGTTGGGGATTCCTTTTGAAGCAATCCACGAGTATTGCGAGAAGAGGGGGATTCTTCCCAAGCTTGAATCTGTGCAGGAAATGGGGGAAAGATCTGCCCGCATCGTCTCAAACATGCTTCAATTCAGCCGTCAGTCCGGCGGGGAAAGGGCCTGCTCCGACATAAAGAGTATTGTAGAAACCGCCATCGAGCTTTCTTTCAGCGGCTATGATTTTTACAGTCAGTCCGGGGGCGGGGGATTTGAAATTGTCCGTGAGCTGGATGAGAACACACCGTGCTTGCTCTGCTCTCCTTCTGAAATTGAACAGGTTCTGATCAACCTGCTTAAAAATTCCGTGCAGGCAATTCTGGCTGATCCCTCCAGAAAAGATAATCATGTCGCCCGGATAATCGTCCGTTTAATGCCGGACAACGATTATGTGCGGCTGGTAATTGAAGATAACGGTCCGGGCATGGATGCTAAAACACGCAAAATGGCATTGGAGCCCTTCTTCACCACCAAGCCTGCTGGCGAGGGGACCGGGCTTGGGCTTTTTGTTTCTTATTTCATCATCACTCAGAAGCATGGCGGAACCTTTGATATCGAAACCAGTCCCGGCGAAGGCATGAAGGTTGTGATCAGGATTCCGGTTGAGTGTTGATTAGTCACATTGATTTTTCAATTGCATCTGCCCTGCGTTTCATCTGGTCGGCTATGTTTACCAGAGTGTCGCTTCCTGCGGCAATGGATTTAAGTCTCTTTTCATCATTTCCCACCCTGCGGAAAACCCACTGCGCAATGTAAAATGCATCGTCGGGCTTATCGCATTGCCCGGCGCAGTATGCGTTGATTTTTTGGGTGATACCGGTTTTGATCTTTTCACGTATGGTGATGGCTTCCTTAAGTAATTTCCCGGAATGGGCCGCTTTACTGCGTGTGGATTCTGATTTTGAATTATGTGAGTTGTCGAGGTCCAGCTGGAAGATTCCATTTGCGGAGTCGACTCTTTTTTCAGCTTTCGCGAAGCTGTCCAGTGCCTGAATCAGGTCCGGGTTGTCTGCCACGGCCTTGAGCACAGCTGCTACGTGACGCAGGGGCTGTGCGCTTACCCTGAACATTTCCGCCCTTTGCTTACGGGTAAGTTCCCTTACCGAGAATGAATCTCCCTCAACGAATTTGCGTTCCGCCAGAACGCCCTTTTCTTCGATAAGATCAAGGATTGTTCCGGTGTCTGCTTTGGAGAGTTCTTCCATCTTTCCGGGAGCAAGCAGATAGTCCCAGATTGATTTGCGGGCAGTAACGAGATTCTGGGCTTCCGGCATAAGACCGCGCAGATTCAGGCCGAAGTGCATGTTGATCCCTTTTAGGGATGCGGAGCTGAATCCCTGTTTTGCCTTGTAGGGCAGGGAACCTGTGGGATGGTAGCTGTCGGCTACGTACTGAGCGAGATTATCAAGGAAAACTTCAGTGATAATGCTTGCCTTGAGCTTATCAACTGCTTTTTCAAGCGGAGCCTGTGCGGTTTTGTCTGCGGAGTTGGTTTCCTTGCCCTTGCTGCTCTTGCTCTCCGCGGGGGCTGCGTCTGCTGTGCTGTTCTTCTCAGATGCGGGCTGTTCCGGAGTGGTTTTTATGCTGTTGCCGGATTTAGCCACTTTTCCTGAGACAGGCATTTTACCGCTGGACCCGTCCTCATTGACCCATGCAGGGGCTTCTACTTCAACCCCTGTTTTTTCCCCCAGATCTTTTTTGACGTAAAAAAACAAGGCTGCTGCGGAGGCAACAAATACAGCTGCAAAAATGAGGGCGGGTATTTTGAATTTATTCATGAGCGGCTCCAAATGGTTACCAGTGGCGGTTCCATGCGAATTTTACGGTATTGGTCGGGCAGCATATGCCGGAATCAGGATTCATGGCCGCGAGATATACGGCTCCCTTGGCAGCCTGCCGGGCAATGCGCCTGATTTTTGAGAAAAGTTCAAGCTGTTCGACCATTTCAGGGACGGGAATGTCACCGTTCCCTCCGGCGGAAAGCAGTTTTGCCTTCAAGTCGTGATAAGCTGATAACATGTCATGTATCATGTTGTCGATTTTGCAGAACTCCTCTGAATATGGATTTTCTGCAACATTTAACACTCCGATGCAGGAGTTGCGGAAGACTGTGACCATGTCGGCGTCCGCTCCGAGCAATTCAAGCGCGGGTTTCAAACCTTTCTTTTCCAGTGAAGCCGCCAGTGCCCCTGCTGTGCGGAAGTATTGCAGCACGCGCAGGGCTGTGGCTACCTGCTGGCCCTGATTCTCGGTCAGCGGGCGGGCCTGCAGCCGGGCGCAGAAGGAACGGGCCGCTTCGATAAGACTTTCCTGTGCGGCCTTATCTGCCGGAAGCGCGCCGTAGCTGAAGTTGGAATTCAAACCTTTGCGCACTATCCTGCGGGTAAGTCCGCCGATACGTGTCATTTCAAGGGTCAGGGCATCAAGTGCCAGTGTGGGGGTGGTGATAACATTGTTATCCAGATACTTGGGCCGCCCCCGTTCGTCCTCCACTGAGGAGAATCTTTTTTCAATAAATGAAACCAGCTTGTCGGTGAATGGCCAGAGCACCAGCACACCGAGGAAATTGAAAACGGTATGAAACAGGGCCAGAACTACGGCAGGCTCGTGGTGCATACCCATGAGATCCAGGCCGAAAAGGATGGCTTTGATCAGCACCGGGAGAAGCAGCAGGGCGACAAGGGCCGTGATTATATTAAAGATGATGTGTCCGGTGGCGACTTTTTTCGCGTTGATGGTCGCTCCGATGACTGAGAGGGCCGCGGTGGAAGTGGTGCCGATGTTGGTGCCGATTACTGCGGCCGCACCCTGGTTGAGGTCCAGCAGCCCGCTTACTGTGGCGGTAAGCACAAGGGCCATTGCCGCGCTGGAACTCTGCATGAGCAGGGTCAGCATCAGTCCGATACCGATGAAAACAGGAATGGAAAGGGCACCCATAGTCGCGAATGAGCTCAAATCGATGGATGCTTCTATACCTTTAAAAGCCATCTGCAGGGTGGAAATGCCCATGAGAAAAAGACCGAATCCGGCAAAAGCATCCCCGAAATAGGCCCGCCGTGTGGTCGGGCCGCTTAAACGCATCATGGCACCAAGGGCGATGACCGGCAGGGCAAAAGCTTTCATGTTTACGCTGAAGCCGACAGCAGCGACAATCCAGCCGGTAACGGTTGTCCCGATATTACTGCCGTAAATAACCCCGATAGACTGGGAAAGGGTGATCAGTCCGGCATTTACAAAGCCGATAACCGCAACGGTCACCGCGCTTGATGATTGCACCAGCGCAGTGATCAGGAAGCCTGAAAAAAGGCCGCGGCCCGGACTCTTGGTCCATTCTCCGAGGATTTTTTTCAGTGATTTTCCGGCTGCCTGCTTTAAGCCTGTGGTCATAAAGCGCATGCCGATCAAAAAAAGCCCCAGTCCGCCGAAAAGATTGCCGAGTAATGCTAAGTTCATATCAGGTGTTTGGTAGATTGTTGAAATTAAGAGAGAAAATATGATTTCATAATCTCTTGTGCGCGGGGAAAAATCAAGGAAAAGGTGGGGATTAAGAAAAGTTCTTTTGTAACAAAAACGCCCTCCAATGCTGTAGCAGAGGAGGGCGTTTCAGTGTAAAGGCAAATCAGCCGAAATTATTCAGGCTTGATTTTAATGTCCATTTTGTTCATTGCTTCGATGATTTTGTCGCTGATGTCTGCGGACTCATCGTAGCTGATGGCGGTTTCGGTGCCGAGAATTGCAGAGTAGCCATTGGCCTTGCGGTATTCGTCAACTGCTTTGGTGAAGCCGTTCTGCAGGGCTTCTACTATACGATTCTGCTCAGCACCCATCTTGTTCTGGTATTCGCCGATGGCTTCCTGAACTTTACGGGTGTTTTCTTCGGTCTGGTTGCCGGCGAGGGATTTCTGCAGTTCTGCAAATTTAGTCTGGAATTCTTCGCTGGATGTTTTAAGATACTCCATGCCTTCAGCTCCGGCCTTGCAGTCTTTGAAAACTTTGTTGGTGTCAACAAAACCGACTTTAGCACCGGAAGTGGACTGCTGCTGACAGCCTGCGACAACTGCGGCCATGGCAATAATCAGTACGAGTTTGAGTACGTTTTTAAACATTTAATTCTCCGTGAGTTAAAATTATTTTCATTTAGAGTTATTCGGTATAAACTCGGAAAGGTGTCATGTAAAATAAAAAAATGATTATTAGCAAATTATGCGACTACGAAATTAAAATTTTGTACATTTCCGAAAATTATGTTACAAATATTTTCGAAAGTGAACATCGGATAGTGGTGGATCCGTATTTTTCCAATCAATTGGGGATAGTAAAATTTTTACCCAAATAAAATATTGAGGACAAGATCATGAGAACCAAAGTTGTTGCCACCCTCGGCCCCGGGTCCAGTAATGTTGAGACCATTACTAAAATGGTTCAGAACGGAGTAAGAATTCTTCGTCTGAACTTTTCCCACTCTGACGCGGAGAGCTTTAAGCCCGTCATTGCTATGATTCGTCAGGTTGAAAAAGACCTTTCTGTTCCCCTGACCATCATGGGCGACCTTTGCGGACCCAAGATCAGGGTCGGCGTAATTGAAGACGCACCGCACGATATTGACTCCCGTGCTTATGTTTATCTTGGGCTTCCCGAAGTTGCCGACAAGGCCAAAGATCTTCCGTTTATTCCCCTTGATCAGCCCGAATTGCTGCAGGGGCTTGAAGACGGAATGGAAGTTTCCCTCAGTGACGGAATGCTTCAGTTTTTCGTAACCGAAACTCTTGAGAAGGATAAGCTCTACAAGCTTCAGGCTCAGAATGCCGGTTTGCTTGCTTCCAAAAAAGGGATCACCTTCCCCGGCAAGCACATCGCGCTGCCCGCTTTTACCGAGAAGGATAAAGTTGATCTGGCTGGATGCATCGAGATCGGTGTTGATTCCATTGCCATGTCTTTTGTCCAGACTGCACAGGATGTCCAGGACGTTCTGGATGCAATGAACAAGCACGGCGTTGTGCTGCCCATCATCGCTAAGATTGAACGCCAGAATGCAGTTGAAAATATTGAATCCATTCTGGAGCTTGCCAGCGGTATCATGGTTGCCCGTGGTGACCTCGGCCTTGAGTGCAAGCTCTCAACTGTTCCGGTTATCCAGAAAAAGCTCATCCGTGCTGCCCGTCATGCCCAGAAGCCGGTTATCGTTGCAACCCAGATGATGCTTTCCATGGTTAAGAACCCCATCCCCACCCGTGCGGAAGCAAACGATGTTGCCAACGCAATTATGGACGGTGCGGACTGCTGCATGCTTTCCGAAGAAACCGCCATCGGTGCATATCCTGTTGAAGCTGTCGGGTACATTAAAGAGATCGCAGAAGGTACCGAGCCTTACTACCTTGAGCGCATCAAAGGGCCCTACAAGCCTGCTGATGAGTTGGTTCCCAATCCGGTCAAGTATCTGAGTTACTCCGCATGTCTGCTGGCTCAAGATATCGACAGTCCGGCCATCGTCTGCCATTCCTCCAGCGGTTCTTCCGCCAGACTTGTGTGCAGTCGTAGACCGGCGCAGACAGTCTATTGCCTGACCCCGGATAAGAGCGTTCCCGCATACCTCAACTTCTTCTGGGGTATTAATCCTGTTGTGACCGAGTCCAAGCTCACCAACCACAGGGACCGTCTGGTGGAATTCCTTGAAGCCGACGATAAGTTTGAAAGAGGCGAGGGTTTTGTTCTTGTTTCCGGTCAGCCTACTCCCGGCCAGACCATGCCCAAGACCAACGAAGTTAAGCTCTACTACAAATAGTACAGCTGTCCATATCGATAAAAAAGTCCCGGTACCTGAGGTGCCGGGACTTTTTTTATTCTTTAATGTTGTTTTTGATCAGGCCGTAAAAGGAGCTTGAGTCGGACTGAAAACGCCAGCCCAGATGGACCATGCATGAGCGGCAGACAGCGACCTGCCATGTGTATCCTGCAAACCATGAGAATTCATTGGAAGGCTTTCCGGCTATGGTGCAGCCCGGAGCGGTGGAAAAGCATTTTATTTGAAAAACATAGCCATGTGGATTGAAAAAGGAATGCTCGTGCTTGTCATTAATTTTAGTTGCAAAAGAATTGTCGGTGATTTCAGCTCCGCACTCCCGGCAGGTGATTTTTTTTTCTGAATCGAGCATCAAGTCCTGATCTTCGACTTCGACGCCGGAGTCAGCTCCGGGAGGTGCTGTTTTCAGAAGTGAGCAGGGGAGTGGGGTGTAAATTGTCTGCATGGTTTAAATATAACTCGCAGACAGGGAAATCGTAAAGGGAAGAATTAATAGCTGCAAAAATGATGAGGAAAAGCATAAAAAAAAGCTGCTTTCAAAAGAAAGCAGCCTTTGAGCTATCTGGCTCCCCGGGAGGGACTTGAACCCCCAACCTAGTGATTAACAGTCACCCGCTCTGCCGATTGAGCCACCGAGGAATATTTTGTGTTGCGCGGTTCCCCGCTGCAACGAAGATTGTTTTTACGGATTTGTCTTCAGGTTGTCAAACATTATCTTTAAATTAATTCGATTTTTTTGTTTGATGCTGAATCCGCCGGGATAAATACGTTGGATAGCTTATGTTTAAGTGTTCCTGATCAGACAAAATCAGGATGCAAAGAAAAAAGCTGCTTTCATAAGAAAGCAGCTTTTGAGCTATCTGGCTCCCCGGGAGGGACTTGAACCCCCAACCTAGTGATTAACAGTCACCCGCTCTGCCGATTGAGCCACCGAGGAATATTGGTGCCGCAACGTTTTCCGCTGCAACGAAGATGGTTTCTACGGATTTGTTGCCGACATGTCAAATATTATCTTTAATTTAATTTAAAAATTCTTTAGACTTTCTTTCAGGCAAAGGCCGGAGGCTTGAAAATGACGGTTTTGAGCTTCTCCCGGCAGATTCTGGATGGATACATATTGACCGAAAGATCGGGGGCTTTTTTCAGGACATATATAATTAATGTAGGAAAAGAGACCGGCTGAAGAATTCTGATTTGGGGAAAGAGCGAGGCAGGCTTTTGAAATTAAAAGAAAAAGGCTGCCTTCAAAAGAAAGCAGCCTTTGAGCTATCTGGCTCCCCGGGAGGGACTTGAACCCCCAACCTAGTGATTAACAGTCACCCGCTCTGCCGATTGAGCCACCGAGGAATATTGGTGCCGCAACGTTTTCCGCTGCAACGAAGATGGTTTCTACGGATTTGGCCCGCACTTGTCAAACACTTTTTTAAAAAAAATATTTGTGTGCGAAAGTGAACTATTAAAGATGTACTTTCTTGACGACAAAGGGTAATTAGCTTAGGCAATCAACGGATCTTGTATTTATCTAGACTTTATTCGGTTACGGAGAATTAATAACTTGAGCGGCAAGAAGAAAAAGCAAATAAAGCTGGCAACCAAATCAGAGCATGTGCAGACATTTATGCCCATGCTTGAGGCTCTGCAAGCTCAGAACGAACTCAATCAGGTTCTGAAGAATCGTGTGGAAAAAGCCTGCGGCCTCCTCGACGAAGGCATTGCACTTTACCCCAACGACTTCAGTAAAGATACAGAAGTCTCGGATATCTGGGACAATTATGACAATCTCGGAGGCGAAGAGCTGGAAGCTCTGGGCAAGAAATTCAAGCTTGCAGGCAGGGTTATCACTCACAGGTCCTTCGGTAAGGTCGCATTCTTTCATCTTCAGGATCCGACAGGCAGGATTCAGGTCTATGTGGCAAGGGATGACCTTGGTGCCGACCTTTACAAAATTTTTAAGAAATTCGACATCGGTGACATTGTCGGGGTTGAAGGTGAGCTCTTCAGGACTAAAACTGATGAACTGACCGTCAAGGCGGACAAAGTTGAACTGATCACCAAATCCATGCGTCCGCTTCCTGAGAAGTATCATGGTCTGAAAGATGTCGAGACCAGATACCGCCAGCGTTACGTTGACCTGATCGTCACCCCCCGCGCACGCGAGATTTTCCAGAAGCGTACCCTTATTGTTCGGGCTATTCGCAACTATCTGGATTCCAAGGGATTCATGGAAGTTGAAACTCCCATGATGCATCCCATCGCAGGCGGTGCTGCGGCTCGTCCTTTCACCACCCACCACAACGCCCTTGATATGCAGCTCTACATGCGCATCGCGCCGGAGCTTTATCTCAAGCGTCTGCTGGTCGGCGGTTTTGAGAAAGTTTACGAGATCAACCGTAACTTCCGTAATGAAGGTATCTCTGTGCGGCATAACCCGGAATTCACCATGCTTGAGTTCTACTGGGCTTATGCCGACTTCGAGGACCTTATGGACCTGACCGAGGAGATGGTTTCCTCTGTCTGTAAGGAAGTTAACGGCGACACTGTCATTGAATATCAGGAAGAGAAGATCGATCTGACTCCAGGGGCGTGGCATCGCGTAGCTTTCCACGAATCCCTTGAAACTATCGGTGGTGTTTCTCCTGAAGTATACAATGACTATGATAAGTGTAAGGAGCTGGTTAAGAAGCTCGGCGAAAAGGCTGTTGAGGGTGAAAAACTCGGCAAGCTGCAGGCCAAACTCTTCGATGCTCTGGTTGAGCCCAAGCTGATCCAGCCCCACTTTATCTACCATTATCCCACTGATATTTCTCCTCTTTCCAGAAGGAATGAAGAGAATCCCGATATTACAGACCGTTTTGAATTGTTCATTTACGGTCGTGAACTGGCTAACGCCTTTTCCGAACTCAACGACCCCGTGGATCAGCGTTGCCGCTTCATGGAGCAGGTTGAGGAAAAGGATGCCGGGGACGATGAAGCCCATAACATGGACGAGGACTATGTTCGCGCCCTTGAATACGGCATGCCTCCGGCAGCAGGACAGGGAATCGGTATTGACCGTCTGGTTATGCTTTTGACCGACAGTGCTTCCATCAGGGAAGTTATCCTGTTCCCGCTTCTTAGAACCGAAGGTGCTTCCGGCAATGGTGGCTCATGAAGTTTGAACTCTTCGTCGCACTGAGGTACCTCTTTACGCTGAGAAAGAATAATTTCATCTCAGTGATCTCGCTCTTTGCTGTGTGCGGCGTTGCTCTGGGCGTAGCAGCCCTTATTGTGGTGATCGGGGTTATGAACGGTTTTTCAACCGACCTCCGGGATAAAATCCTCGGAGTAAATGCCCATGTCATCGTGACCGCTTACGACGGCACGCTTGAGAATTATCACCACATGACCGACAGAATTGAAAAGATTCCGGGCGTTACAGGTGTAACGCCCTTTATCTATTCTGAAGTGATGCTTTCCAGCGGCGGGGGAGTGAAAGGCGTTGTCCTGCGGGGTGTGGACGCTGAAACCGCCAAAGGAGTGCTCAGCCTGCCCGGAGATATGGTTTCCGGTAGTGTTGACTGTCTTATAAAAGAGAGTAAACTGCCTGAAATTGTTATAGGAAATCAGCTGGCTCAGCGTCTGGGACTGGTTATCGGCGATACAGTGAATCTGCTTTCGCCTTCCGGTACCCGCACTGCGGCAGGATTTACCCCGAAAGTTCGGGTTTTTAAGGTCGGCGGAATCTTCCGTACCGGTATGTACGAGTATGATTCCTCACTTGCTTACATAAGCAATACAGCTGCACAGAAGCTGCTCGGTTTCAAACGGGATTTCGTTTCCGGCCTTGAAATTAGACTTGCTGACGTATATGCAGTTGATAAGATAGGCGATCTTCTGGATAAAGAGCTTGCCGGATACCCGGTGCAGGTCAAAAACTGGCAGGAAATGAATGCCAACCTTTTTGCAGCTCTCAAGCTTGAAAAGACAGCCATGTTCATCATTCTGGCCATGATCGTCATGGTCGGATCATTCAGCATCATTACTACCCTGGTTATGCTGGTAATGCAGAAAACCAAGGATATTGCTGTGTTGATGTCCATGGGGGCTACATCCGGAAGCATCAGAAGAATTTTTATGCTGCAGGGTACTTTGATCGGGTTGATCGGGACCAGCATCGGATACCTTATCGGGGTTCCGGTGGCATTGCTCCTGAAAAAATACCAGTTTATCAAGCTGCCCAGCAATGTTTATCCGGTGGACTATCTGCCCATCAGGATGGACTGGATGGATATGACAATAATCGGTGTTGCGGCGTTTCTGCTTTGTTTTCTGGCTACATTGTATCCGGCAAGGCAGGCGGCGGCTCTGGAACCGGCACAGGCTTTAAGGTATGAGTAATTTGCTTTACGAACTTACTGACGTCGTAAAAGAATACGAAGGGCCGACCGAGACTGTGCGGATTCTGGATCACGTCAACCTTACGGTTGATGCCGGAGAGTCCCTTGCTATTCTGGGGGCGTCCGGGTCCGGTAAAACAACGCTGCTTCATATTCTCGGCACTCTGGATACCGCATCGCGTGGAAATATCCATTTTGCGGGAATGAATATTAATGATATGACACCTGAAAAGCGGGCCGAAGTTAGGAACAGGGGAATCGGTTTTGTTTTTCAGTTTCATCACCTTCTTCCGGAGTTTACCGCTCTGGAAAATGTTGCTCTTCCTGCCATGATGGCAGGCATTGGTCAGGGGGAAGCCTCTGACATGGCCCGTGAAGCCCTTGAGCTGGTAGGGCTGCAGAACAGGATTGACCACAGGGTTACCACCTTGTCCGGCGGAGAAAGGCAGAGGGCCGCTATAGCGCGTGCTATTCTGCTTAAGCCTAAAGTTCTGCTTGCAGATGAACCTACCGGTAATTTGGATGAGAAGACAGGGAAGATGGTTGGCGAAATGCTGGCTTCCCTTAATGAAGAGCTTGGAATGACGCTCATAGTTGTGACCCACAACATGGAACTTGCCGGGGTTATGAAACGCCGGCTTGAGTTGCGTTCCGGAGAACTGTATGCCCAGAACTAGAATTCTGTTTTTACTGATTGCGGCAACTCTCGCTTTCTTTGTCAATTTCGAAGCAGGCAAGGCACAGGCAGAAGATGCCTCCAATGTCATTATTGCCGTACTTCCTTTTGAAGTTAATGCTGACGCTGATACCCAATACCTTAAAGACAGTTTACCCACTCTTCTTTCCGACAGATTGCGCGAAGTTGGATTTCGCGTGGTCGACCAGAAGAAAGTTATGCAGCTGGTGGATGAGCAGGGTTTTGAATACCTGAACATTCAGGCAGCTAAAGATATGGCCCTGCTTGCCGGATCGGGGTATTCCATATACGGAAGCTTCAGCCAGATCGGCGAAGATCTTAGTCTGGATGTAAGACTTGTTGAAGCGTTCGGCATGAAGCCGGCGGTTCCGCTTTTTGTTTCCAAGAAAGGGCTGATCAATCTGTTGCCTGCTGTGGACGAGCTGGTTTCCAAGGTGAAACTGGAGCTGCTCAGCCAGGACAAGATAGCAGATGTTGAAGTTCGCGGATGCCGGGTTCTTGATAAGGACGTTATCCTGATGCGGACCAACATCAAGACCGGTGACATCTACACTCCTTCCAAGATTAACGCCGACCTCAAAAATATTTACGCCCTCGGTTACTTTGACGATGTAAAGGTCAAAGTAACCGACGTTCCCGGCGGTAAGAAGATCATTTTTGACGTGAAGGAAAGGCCGCGTATTCAGGCCATTTCAGTCAAGGGTGAAGATGCTATTGACGCCGATGATATTCTGGCTGCGGTAAATACCAAGAAAGGCGCAGTCATGAACCCCAAAGTTCTTTCTGACGATCTGAACACCTTGCGCGAAATGTACCGCAAGGAAGGTTATTACAACGCTAAGGTAGATTACAAGGTTGAAGGTGAGGGTGCTCAGGCGCGCTTGAACCTCAATATTAATGAAGGCAAGAAGCTTTATATTGAAGGCATCAAGATTGAAGGTGCCAAGCAGCTTGATCCTGATGATGTGAAAGAACAGCTGGCACTGACCGAAAGAGGCTGGCTCTCATGGTTCACCAAGACCGGCGTCCTCAAAGAAGAACTGCTTGAGCGTGATGCTGCTGCCATTCTCGCTTACTACGGTAACCGCGGTTTTATCGATGCCAAAGTCGGTGAGCCGGAGCTGGATATCCAGGAAGACGGAATTTTTGTTACCTTCAAGGTTTCCGAAGGGGACCGTTATAAGGTCGGCAAGGTAAGTTTTCAGGGCGATCTGATTGTCAAAAAATCAAGATTGCGCGAACTTATCTCCGCTGATGATATGTCCGACGGCGGCGAGTATCTTGACCGTTCTCTGCTGCGTGAGGACATGAAGGCTATTTCGGATTTTTATTCCAACTACGGCTACGCCTATGCCGAAGCAAACATCAAGTTTGACCAGCATAAGGAAGAGAAGAGTGTTGATATTGCCTTCATAGTTTCCAAACGCCAGAAGGTGCATATCCGCAGGGTTATTATTGAAGGTAACTCCAAGACCAGAAACAACGTAATCATGCGCGAAATGCGTCTGACTGACGGCGACCAGTTCAGCGGCTCCAAGCTGCAGCGTTCCATTGTCCGTCTGAATAAGCTCGACTATTTCAGCGAAGTAGATATTGAGCCGGTACCCACCGGTGACCCCGGTGAAATGGATCTTAAGGTCAAGGTCAAGGATAAAAATACCGGTATGGTGAGTGGCGGTATCGGTTACTCAACTTCCGACAGTGTGTTTGTTTCTGCCAGAATCACCGAGCGCAACCTCTTTGGACGCGGCTGGGAGTTCGGTCTTAATGGCGGCTGGAGCTCCAAGACCATCAGTTACGGACTGGAATTCTACAACCCCCGCATTAATGATACCAAATGGGGCGGTGGATTCAACACATACTGGCGTAATGACGACTTCACAGATTACGACAAGCAGACCATTGGTGGCGTTGTCTCTGCCGGGTATCCCCTTGGTGAATACACCCATTTCTATACCAATTATCGTTTGGATTTTTATACTATCTCTGAAGTTGCAGATGATGCAGCAGACTCCATCAAGGATATTGAGGGTGATAACTGGTCCAGTGTCGTTACCGCAGGTGTTAAGCGCGATACGACCAACAAGGCCTTCAACCCCTCTACCGGTACTGTCAACAACCTGGTTGTTGAAATGGGTGGCGGTATCCTTCTTGGTGATGACTCTTATGTGAAGTACACATATGATTCCAACTACTTCACTCCGGTGTTCTGGGATCTGGTCTTCCACTGGAAGGGTAGTGCCGGTTTTATTCATGACAACTTCGGCGGCGGCGATATGCCGGTGTTTGAGAGATTTTACCTCGGCGGTATCAACACTGTCCGCGGTTATGACAGCCGTGAGATTTCACCTCGTGACTCCGAATCGAATGACCGCATCGGTGGTAACAAGATGCTCTACATGAACTTTGAGTTACTGTTCCCCATCAACGAGGAGCTCGGTCTTATCGGTGTAGGTTTCTTTGATATCGGTAACTCCTGGGATGATGGCCAGAACTTCTTCTATGATACCAAGCAGGAAGACGGAACAGACCTTTTCCTCGGTATGTATAAGAGTATCGGTGCCGGTCTGCGCTGGTTCTCCCCCATGGGTCCGATCAGGGTTGAATACGGTTACGGACTTGATAAGCTCGAAGACAGCTCAAGACATAAGATTGAGTTCTCCATGGGCCAGTTCTTCTAGCAGAGTTTGATATATTAATGTAAATGAAGGGCATGCCGATTTCGGCATGCCTTTTCGGCTGATTATAAGATAGGAATTATAAGGAGTAATTTTAAATGCGTAGAATTCTTTTTGCAGTACTGGTTCTGGTTTTTGCTTTTCAGGCTCCGGCTTTTGCCGCTTCCCAGAAAATCGCTATTGCCTCCATGGCGAAGCTGATCAAGGAATCAGAGGCTGGACAGGATGCCCAGAAGAAAATGGAAAAGAAATTCGAAACTGCCAAAAAGCAGCTTGAGGGCAAGCAGAAGGAACTGGAAAAGCTTAAACAGTCTCTGCAGAAACAGAGTCTTGTACTTTCTCTTGAAGCCAAGCAGGACAAGGAGATTGAGTTCAAGCGTAAGGTAAGGGATTATCAGGATCTTGCTCAGGCTACGCAGCGTAAAATGCAGCTTGAAGAGAAAAAGGCCGGTACTCCCGTACTTCAGCTTATCCAGAAAGTTGTAAACGAATACGGTAAGAAAAACGGCTACACCGCCATTTATGATAAAAAAACTTCCGGTCTGCTTTATGTTGACGAAACTGTAGATATCACCAATCAGCTGCTGCTCGAAATGAACCGCGCTTTCAGAGCCGGCAAGAAGTAGGACCATATGCTTCTTTCAGAACTTGCAGGTCTTATCGGCCTGAAGATGGCAGGCAAGGATAAGGAAATCTCAGGTGTCAATACACTTGAATTGGCCGGACCTTCTGAGCTGTCCTTTCTGGCGAATGCAAAGTACGAAAGCGCGCTCAAAGTTACCAAGGCCGCTGCGGTCGTGCTTGAGGAAAAATATGCCGATCAGGTGGAGTCCGCTCTTATAAGCGAGAATCCGTATATGGATCTGGCTAAGGCCATGCATGTTTTTTCCCGCCCTCAGGGGTGTCTGGAAGGAATCCATGAACTGGCCTTTATCCATCCTGAAGCTGAAGTTGATGGGTCCGCTACCATTTATCCTTTCGCCTTTGTGGGCAAGGGAGCTAAAGTAGGACCTAACTGCAAGGTTTTTCCCGGATCGTACATTGGGGAAGATGTTGTGCTGGGACCGGGATGTACCATTTATCCCAATTGTTCCATTATGGCAGGCACTGTTATCGGTACTGGTGGTATTGTCCAGCCCGGTGCGGTCATCGGCGGAGATGGATTCGGCTACGCGCAGGTTTCCGGCAAGCATATGAAGATTCCCCAGATCGGGACCGTCGAACTGCAGGATCAGGTGGAGATCGGAGCCAATGCCTGTGTTGACCGTGCAGCACTTGATGTTACCAGAATCGGTGCCGGGTCCAAGCTCGACAACCTTGTTCAGATTGCCCATAACGTGACTACCGGTGAAGACTGTCTTGTTATTTCGCAGTCCGGTGTTGCGGGCAGTACAAAGCTCGGCAAGGGCGTAGTTCTTGCCGCTCAGGCCGGACTTGTGGATAACATCAAGATCGGCGACGGAGCTGTGATCGGAGCGCAGGCCGGGGTTACCAATGATGTACCCGCAGGATTTATGGGGGCAGGTTCCCCGTTGCTTGAAAAAGGGAACTTTTTACGTTCCTCTATTTACCATAGAAAGCTGCCTGATATGGCAAAGAAAATGTCTGCGCTGGAAAAGCGTATCAAGGCATTGGAAGCAGAGTTAAGCAAGGAAGATTAAAGTGAGTAATTCAACTCCCGATATTATTGATATTAAAGAAATTATGGGGATGCTTCCCCATCGTTATCCTTTTCTGCTCGTTGACAGGGTGGAAGAGATCAAGCCCGGTGAGTCTATCAGGGCGTATAAGAACGTAACCATGAACGAGCCTTTTTTTCAGGGCCATTTCCCCGGACTCCCGGTTATGCCCGGCGTCCTGATTGTGGAAGCTCTTGCTCAGGCCGGTGGAATAATCGTTCTCAGCACTGATGAAATTGATACTGAAGACAAGGTTTTCCTGTTTACCGGAATCAACAAGGTTAAATTCCGCAGACCGGTTGTTCCCGGCGATAAGCTTGTGCTTGAAATCAGCGATGTTAAACGCAAGATGAATATCTGGAAAATGAAGTGCGTTGCAACCGTTGACGGCGAAGTAGCTGCGCAGGGTGAAGTCTCCGCAGCGATCGTCGACAAGGAGTCCTTGTAGTGGCTACTGAGATTCATCCTTCTGCTATCGTTGATTCCGGCGCGCAGCTGGGGGAAAATGTCAAGATCGGTCCTTTCTGTATTATTGAGGGGAACACTGTCATCGGTGATGATTGCACTCTTGGCGCGAATGTTCAGATTAAGTCATTTACCCGCATGGGTAAGGGAAACACCCTTGACAGCGGTGTTGTTCTCGGCGGCCTGCCTCAGCATCTCGGCTTTAAAGGCGAGGAAACATGGGTTGTGCTCGGAGACAATAACATCCTGCGTGAATACGTGACCATTCATCGCGCAACAGGCGTTGATATCGGACGCGAAAGCACAATTGTCGGCAATAACTGCATGATTATGGCCTACGCACATGTGGCGCATGATTGCACTCTCGGTGACCATGTAATCATCGCAAACGCTGCCAATATTGCCGGGCATGTGGATGTGGGCAACTATGTCACCATCGGTGGAATGGCCGGTCTTCATCAGTTTGTACGTATCGGCGATTATGCTTTTGTGGGGGCCATGTCCGGTTTCGGTCAGGATATTCCTCCGTACATGATTGCAACCGGAGTGCGTGGCGTCCTTCAGGGGCCGAATTCCATCGGGTTGCGCAGGAACGGGTTCAAAGCCAAAACCTGCAACTCTATCAAAAAAGCATACAGGCTCATCTTTCGTTCAGAGACACCTCGTAAAGAGGCTCTGGATCAGGCTGAGCAGGAATTTGCAGACGTTCCCGAAGTGCAGAATCTTATTGAATTTATCCGGTCCAGTAAGCGGGGGGTTACCTCTGCCGGGCACGGTTCTAAAGAAATATGACAAGTAATACTGAGACAATAGGTCTTATAGCCGGAGGGGGACAATTCCCCCTTCTGGTCGCAAAAGGAGCCGCAGCACAGGGCAATCGTGTTGTGGCTGTTTTTTTTAAGGGCCATTCAAATTTAGAAGTTGATGAGCATGTTGATGCCTCTGTTGAACTCAAGCTCGGTCAGCTGAACAAGCTGGTTTCTTTTTTTAAAGAGAATGGTGTCAGCAAAGTGGTTATGGCCGGAACTATCAACAAACCAAAAGCCTTTGATATTCGCCCTGACTGGCGCGCTGCAAAGCTTCTTTTCAAGCTGGCTTCAAAGGGTGATGACGTCCTGCTCCGGGCAATCGCCAGTGAATTTGAAGGCGAGGGTATGCAGGTGGTCGGACCGCATGAATATGCACCTGACCTGCTGACTCCTCCCGGATATTTAACCAAACGCAAGCCGAACGAAGTGGAAAGCACTGATATAGCATTCGGCTGGAAGATCGCCCGCGAACTGGGCCGTATGGATATCGGCCAATGTGTAGTTGTCCGCGACGGTGTTATTACCGCAGTTGAGGCCATTGAAGGAACCGATGCGGCAGTGAAACGCGGCTGCGAACTGGGCGGCAAAGGCTGTTCTATCGTGAAAGTTTTCAAGCCCGGTCAGGAAAAGCGGGTCGATATGCCTTCAATCGGTTTGAAGACCGTTCAGGGTATGAAGGATCTCGGTGCGACCTGCCTCGGCGTAGAAGCCGGGAAGAGCCTGTTTTTCGATCTTGATGAGTCCGTCAAATTCGCCGACAAGCATGGCATTACCATAGTAGGTTTGACTGAAGAATTGATTGATGAAATTTAGACTTTTAGTTAGTTATTAAAATTTACCACCAAAAAGACCGTAATATCTCGCAAGATATTACGGTCTTTTTTAGTTTGCAGTCTTAATGCGCGAAGCGGCGAAGCCCTAACAAAAGGTTTTGGGATTCTTAAACCCTTTTGTAAAAGGGTTTAAGCCCCCGGAGGGACCGTCGGTAGACTCCCCGAAGGGCCGCCGGAGGCATGCCTTTATGCTTTGCCGCAGCAGGAGCCGGGTACGCAGCCTTGCGATGAGGGGTTGCCTCCGCAGCATCCTGTTCCGGTTGCGTCGGGGACGTTGGGTGTGTCTTTCCCGGTCAGTGATGATGTGGAGGACATGAGTTTTTCTCCGCTGTTTTTCCCACAGGACGGGCAGGGGGCGGATTCAGCTCCGGCACTGACGAGCTCTTCGTAAACGGCTCCGCATTCGCGGCATTTGTATTCATAAATCGGCATAATTAGAAACTATTAACCAAAAATGTTTTCAGGAATGTAGGGATGTGTTCCTTCAATGACTTCACATCCGGCCTTGGCTTTTACCTTTTTCAGGAGAATGTCCTTGTGGGGACAGTGCATGGTAATGCATGGGGCAACATAAACTTTGTTGGGAACTTCGTCCATAGGTCCGTTCCAGAGCTTCATGTGAGCCATTCTGGTAACAATGCCTGCACCGGGGCATCCGCCACAGCCGACAATACCGACCAGTTCAGCGTCTTCAGAACAGTTTTTGAATTCACCGTCGCGGCGGTTGAAACCGACCATGCAACGGGAACAGCCGATACAGATGTCATCCATTGCCATGCTGCATCCGAGGATGACAATTTTTTCCTTACCCATGCTTTCTCTCCTTTTAAAGGTTTGCTTCCATTTTGGCCCAGATGGCTTCAATCTTTTTCCCCATGCCGTCCGGATCGTATTCAACTACGGATTGTCCCGCCAGTTGAGCTTTTGAAAAAATGGTATCGTAAGGCAGTTCTCCGGCAAGAAGAATGTCCTTCTCGGCGCAGAAAGAGCGGATTTCGTTTTCCTGTTCGGCATTGATGCCGCATTTGTTGATGATCGCCATGGAGGGAATCTTGAAATGTTCACAGAGTTTGTGGACTCTTTTCAGGTCGTGCACGGCGGAGATGGTTGGTTCAGCGACAAATACGGCGAGATCCGCATTGGTCAGGGAGGCGATAACCGGACAACCAACACCGGGAGAGCCGTCCACCAGCACTATTTCTGCACCGATTTCTTCGCCTACCTCGGCGGATGCGTTGCGCACGGTGGTGACCAGTTTGCCGGAGTTCTCTTCTCCGATGCCGAGTTCCGCATGAATCATCTGTCCGAAACGGGTTTCGGAACGAAACCACTGGCCGCAGAGGCGCGGGGAGACGGATACCGCTTCAACCGGGCAGACGTACGAGCACACGCCGCAGCCCTCGCATTTTTCGGAAATAACGGCGAAGTCATCGGATATGGCGTCGAATTTACAATGCTCGGCGCAGAGTCCGCACCGGGTGCAGAGGTCGGGATTGATTTCCGGACGCTCTCCGCTGAGGAAATCGTGTTTATCTTTTACCTCAGGATGCAGGATCAGGTGCAGGTCTGCGGCATCCACGTCGCAGTCGGCGAGCACTTTTTTGGGTCCGATGGAAGCCAGACCGGAAACCACGCTGGTCTTTCCGGTGCCGCCTTTTCCGCTGATTACTACTAACTGTTTCATTTTATTTTGCTCCGCTCACTTGTTCCTGAATTGAAGACCATATTTTTGCAAATTCGTCCTTGAATCCGGGGATTGTGTCGTAGAGCAGTTTGCCCTCGGAATATTCAGACGCGGCTTCACGGCTGTGCGGGAGCGAGCCGAGCAGGGGGACATTCTTTTCAGCAAGATATTTTTCCACCCGGTCATCGCCCATTCCGGCGCGGTTGATGACCACACCGCAGGGCTTGTTCAGGGTCTGCATGAGCTGCACGGCCAGATTGAGGTCGTGCAGGCCGAAGGGGGTGGGTTCGGTGACCAGCACTACAAAGTCGGTGCCGTCGATGGATTCCACCACCGGGCAGGAAGTACCGGGGGGACAATCCAGAATATTCACTTCCGCCCGGGGGGAAAGCTCTTTTACCGCACCGATCAGCGGCGGGGCCATTGCTTCGCCGATGCGCATCAGCCCTCTTGAAAAATCTATGTTGCCGGCTTTTCCGGTGGATGTGGTTCCGATTTCCCTTTTGCCTTTGCCGATGGCATCAGCCGGGCAGGCCAGTTCACAGAGACCGCAGCCGTGGCAGAGTTCGGAAAAACAGAGCACGGAATCCACCATCCAGATCAGGGATTTAAAACGGCAGAGTTCAATGCATTTACGGCAGGATTCGCCGATACATTTGTCTTCGTCAATGTCAGGGACGGTGAGGAATTCCTGTTTTTCAGGTCCTAAATCAGGGTTCAGGAAAAAGTGGGCATTGGGTTCTTCCACATCACAGTCGGTGAAGCTTACGCTTGTGCCCATAGAATCAAGATAGGCGGCGAAGTTAACGGCAACAGTAGTTTTTCCGGTGCCGCCCTTGCCGCTGGCAATTGCTATTTTCATGTATTTTATCCTCTGGCCATTCCGGCTTTGCAAGGACCTTGTCCTCGACCCGCCCTTGGGGAGCTATTGTTATTTCTGTTGGTAAATGGCATTGTTGCTCCTCTGTTTAAGTTATTGTCATTTTGAGATTAGCAACTGCCGTGCCTTGCTTGTAAGTGCTTTAAATTCAATGTGTTGTCATGCGGCAGGAATGTTTTGGGATTTGTTTCGGGCTTATATTTCGCCCACATTTCAAGAAAATAGGATCAAAATTAGCCCTGCTTTTGTGGGCAGGGGAAGGTTGTGTCATGAGAACTCATCTGGATTGTCTGCCATGTTTTTTGAAGATGGCCATAGCCGGGATCAGGGAGACCTGCCCCGGACGGGAAGATATACATGAAAAAGTTGTTAAGCACTGGGCTGCCGGGTTTGCTGATGCTGACCTGAACGAATCTCCGCCATCCCTTGCGGGAAGGCTTTTTCGCGAAACAGCCGAATATGTGGGTGATGTTGATATTTTTAAGGCCCAGAAGGAAGAAGCCAATGCGCGGGTTCTGGAATTATTGCCTGAGATGAAAGCCAAGGTTTTAGGCAGTGCGGACCCTCTGCTGGCAGCCATGGGGCTGTCCATCATCGGCAACTATATGGATTGTGCGGTAATGGGCGAATATGACTGGGAGGATGAGCTGGAGAATCTGGAGCATGGACTGGACCGTGAAGCTTTTGCGAAATTTCTTGATAATGTGCGCAGCCATAAGTCCCTGCTTGTTCTCGGAGATAATGCCGGGGAGATTGGGCTGGATACAATTTTAACCGGATTGCTGCGCGATGAAGGCATTAATGTGACTTATGCCGTGCGCGGAAAAAATATCCTTAATGATGCCACCATGGTAGATGCCAGAGTTGTGGGTATGACCGATCTTTGCGAGGTGGTTACTTCCGGGGTTGATACTCCCGGTACCGTGCTCAATCGCTGCAGCCCGGAATTCCGCACCCGGCTGGATAAATCCCCGGTGATACTCAGTAAGGGGCAGGGTAATTTCGAATCTCTCTGGGGCGTAAAACCTGATGTTTATTATGCTTTCAAGGTGAAATGTCCGGTGGTGGCCGATGTTACCGGGCATCCGGTTAAAACGTCTCTTTTTTGTCAGGAAAAATAATTTGTCAGGAGAAATAGCCCGGCTGTTCCCTTACTTTTTTCAGTCTTATGCCGTATAGATTATAGATTGGCGGCAAATGTTCAACACAGGTGTTCTCAGTGCTTCTGCGGGTAAAAAAACTTTTCTGGATTCTGTTTATCCTTTTCGATCTCTGCATTCTGGCGGCGGTTGTTGGGGGAGTGTATTATCTGGAATCAGATGAGCCGCGTCTTGAACTGGAGAAATTTCTCAGTGCCAAGCTGGACCGGGAAGTTCATTTTCATGAAAATTTCAAGCTGATTTTTTACCCCTGGCTGGGCGTGGATACCGGCCCGGTTACTGTTTCCGCTCCGCAGGGAGAGTCTTATCCCCATCAGCTGACCGTGCATGATATTGATTTCAAGGTCCGGCTCCTGCCTCTTTTAAGCGGCGAGTTGGAAGTGGATACCATTATTGTGGATTCCCCTTCACTGCATGTGGACCGACGCAAGGACGGTTCGCTTAATCTGCCTCTGCTCAATGCTGCTGACGAGGCCGGGGCCGAAAATGACGGGAGTCGGTATTTCGATTGCTTCAGCGTGCGCGGGGTCAGTGTTCTCAATGCCACCTGTGCCTACAATGATCGGGGCAGCGGTAATTCCTTCAAGGTTTCCGGGGTTAATATTCGTACCGGGCTGTTGCGCAAGGATACTCCGCTGGCCTTTGATCTCAGTGCCGTGCTCGATGCCGAGCTGTTCAACATCAAGGCTAAAACGGACCTTAAGGGGCTGATTGATTTTTCCGTGCAGGAAAAACGGTTTTCACTTTCCGAGACTTCCCTCGCACTTAAACTTGAAAGTGATGAACTGCTTGGTGCCGGGGAAACCGTGGAAGGCATAGCTTCACTTGATTTCAACCTCGTTGAGGGACGGGTGGATGTAAAGGGATTGGTTCTTCAGGGGGCGGGAATCCGTTTGTCCGGCGCGGCCAATTGTACTGATATTTATCATGACCCGGATTTCAGGGGCAGGTTGAAATCAACGAAGTTTGATCCCAAAAAAGTTTTTTCCAGATTCACCCCCATTCCTATTCCGGAAGAGTACAAGGATATCCTGAATCAGGCTTCCTTTGCGATGGATTTCCATTCCACCCTTGAAAAGACTGAACTTTCCAACATGGTTCTGGCGGTTGATAAAACCGTAATCAAAGGTGATTTTTCGCTCAAAGATTACCGCAGCCCGTGGTTGGAATTTGACGTGCGGGCGGATTCTGTCATCTTTGATCCCTACGAGAAGCTCTATGATCTTGAAAAGCAGATCAATGGAAACGGTACTGCTGCAAGCGAAAGCAAACCGCAGGAAAACCCTCTGCGACATATGGTCATTGCTGATCTGGTGCGCAAAATCCCCTGCAACGGCAAGCTGGCCGTGGATCATTTTTCCTATGACGGCATAAAGCTTGATGATGTGGCCCTTGCTGTTTCACCGGGACCGAAAATCGTGGACCTCAGTATCGGCAAGGGGTCGTATCTGGATGGGGATTTTATTCTTTCCGCAGATCTGGCCTTTGATGAAAAACGCGAATCAGGAGTCGTATACCTGAATAGCCGGGGCAAGATTTCTCCTTTTTCGCTGGCCCGGCTGCCTCTCGATGTAAAGGGTTTGAAATTTCATGCCGGGAAGGCCGCTTTCAATCTTGCCGGGCTGACTTCAAACGGACGTACCCCGGGAGATCTGGTCCGTAATCTCAGGCTTGATTCCAGCCTTGAAGGTAAAGGCGTAGTGGCGGACCTGAAGTTCAAGGGGCTGCCTGCTGAATTACAGAAGCTGCGTGCGGAGCTGGTCGGTCTTGCTTTGAAGTTTTCTCCTTTGGGCGCGAATGTTGCGCAAAATCTGGTGGGCCGCAAAATCGACCTGCAGTTTTCCGGCTCTTTTCTTGAACCGGACGGAGCCTTTAAGGGAGCTTTCAACGGCGGGTTGCTGTGCAGCAGAAATGATCCGGCAAATGTTGAGATCAAGGATGCGAAGTTTGATTTTTCCATCGGCGGCAAAGGTGTTCCGGTCATTAAAAAAGAAGTTTCCTTGAGCGTTGCAGGTGGCGGGGCAGTGAAGTCCGGCAAGTTGATGCTGGATAATTTTGCTTTAAAAAGCGGCGATATAAATCTGCACGGCAACATCTATGCTCTACGGCTGGGCACTGAAACAGCTACCGCAAAAGGCGAGCTCAAGCTGCCCAAAACCGGGTGTTCCGGTTTTTTTGAACTCTTCGGGGTGGAAAAACCTGAAACCAATGATCCTGATGCCTTTGATACGGTTGAGCTGGACAGTTCCTTCCAGCTCAATGGTGAGAACCTGACTCTTCGGGTGAACAAATGCAGCCTTGATAATGCCGCGGCAGAGGCCACTTTTCAGGTTTCGGATTTTAAAAATCCGTTCCTGAACTTCGTCATCAAGGCTGATAATGTGGACGTGGACCACTTTCTCCCGCCGAGCATGCAAAAGCTCAGCAAGGACAGCGATGAGAGCAGTTCCGGCAAAGAAGGCGAATTGGATAAGGTTCAGAAATTCAAGCTGCCGGAATGGCAGTTCCCGGATGAATTGATCGGCGCGATAAATGCCACCGGAAAGGTGGAGTGTAATTATTTTCGTATTTTTGATTTCGGGGCCAGCAAGGTCAGCGCGGATGTGGATATGCAGGATGCTGTCATCGATATCCACAATATGAAAGCGAATTTTCATGAAGGCAATCTGGCCGGAAAACTTGATCTGGGGCTTAAGAACGGAACGGTTTCCCTTGGTACGGATATAGAGGTCCGGGGATTTCAGGCCGGGTTGTTTTTTGTGGATTACGTGGGCCGTGATTACGTGAAGGGTAAAACCGACGCCTCCCTGAAGATCAATGGCCGTTCCACTGCCAATATTGATTTTGTGGATACCCTGACCGGAGGACTGGCCTTCAAGATTGTTGACGGCTCCTATCTTTTTGCCGCTACTGCTGAAAAAGACGTCAAGGAGCAGAAAGCACCCAGTCCGACCGGATTTTCAATTATGAAGGGTGCGATTAACGGTAAGGACGGGAGATTCCAGGTCGCTGACTATCTGCTCAAAACCAACTACCTGACCGCCACAGCCTCAGGCGGGTTCAGTTTCCCGGATGATTCAATCAACCTGCGGGTAAATGCTGATATCATTAAGCTTCCCAACCTTTACCTTAAGCTGGTCAATGCTTTTCTTGATGCCATGACCGGGGTCAACGTGACTGTGACCGGAAGGCTGAGCAACCCCAAGGTCGAAGTGAAAGGGCTGGAGCGTTGGGGCGATGTCCTGAATGATGTGCTCGGTCTGCCGGAGCAGTCTTTTATGTTTTTCAGGAAGCTGATATTCTGATATGGTCCACTAAATCGGACAGTTATTTGCTGTTGATCCTGTAATATCCCATTATCCTTCAGGGGGACGTGATGACCGGCGGAAAAGTAGGACAGCGGATTTCAGACTTTTTTATAAATGAAATCTGGGACTGGGGTTCTTCCCACGACAGAGGACCGCTCAGGTTTCTGCTCACCATGGCCCGTATCGGCTATCTGGTGACAGTGGGATTCCTTAAGGACCAGTGCATCATCCGTGCTTCTGCGCTTACATTCACCACCATGCTTTCCATTGTCCCGTTTCTTGCGGTTGCCTTTTCTTTGATGAAGGGTATGGGCTTTCAGGATTCCAACTATATTCACGACATGCTGCTCAAGGTCTCTGCCGGAAGGGAGGAAGTGGTCGGTAAGATACTTGAGTATGTGGATAACACCAATGTGCAGACTCTGGGCTGGATCGGGGTGGCAACCCTGCTTTTTACCGTTCTTTCCACCGTCGGTACGGTTGAGAAGGCTTTCAACATTATCTGGAAGGTTCGTCATGGCCGAACCTTCTGGCGCAAATTCACAGATTTTTTCTCGGTTATTTTTATCTGCCCGGTGGCGGTGATTGTTGCTACCAGTGTCAGTGTTTCCATTAAGAAGCAGGCTGTGTTGCAGCAGTTTGAAAATATTTACGGAGTTACGGAGCTGGAGAGTTTTCTGATCAGTCTGGCTCCGCTGGTGCTGATCTGGCTTGCGTTCACTTTCATCTATGCTTTCATGCCCAACACCCGGGTGCGCATTACCAGTGCGCTGGCTGGGGGAGTTGTTGCCGGGACAGTCTGGCAGATGGCCCAGTGGGCTTATATCAACTGGCAGATCGGGGTCAGCAAGTATAATGCTATTTACGGCAGTTTTGCGCAGTTGCCGCTCTTTTTGGTCTGGCTTTATGCCAGCTGGGTCATCGTCCTGCTCGGTTCGGAGATAAGTTATGCGGTGCAGAATGTGATGCTTTATCGCCAGCAACGGTTCATGCCCGATGCCGGGGTGGAGGATATGCAGAAATTCTCCCTGCTGGCCCTAAGCCTGATGGCTCTGCGGTTTGAGCGTTCCGAAGCTCCGTACGATGTTGAGGAACTGGCCGGGGAGGTCGGGGTTCCGGTACGTTTTATTTCTCCGCTGATGGATAAGTTTGTGGAGGGCGGTATTCTGGTCAAAGGGGCGGATGAGAGCAGTGAAATTTATATTTTTGCTGTTTCGCCGAAACATGTGACCATGCTGCAGGTCATGGGAATTCTTTCCGGTACCGGCAAGGGAGCCAGTACGGTGGTGGAGAATCCGGGCATGCTTTTTGTCTCCAAAATGATTGATGACATCAAGACGGTTATCCGGGAAAGCGGATGTGATGTTTCCCTGTACCAGTGTGCGGAGAATATGGATAAGTTTTTGAAGAGACTGCCTGCTAATCCGGTGCAAGCTGAAGATAGTGTTGAGTTGTGAGGAGAGAATGGATCAGGTCTTTTATAAAGATGTATTGGAAGCGTTAACTGACGGTGTCATTTTTGTTGCCACAGCACCTTGTTTCTGAAGATCTGGCGTGATATCGGTATGGTGAAGATTGGAAGAAGGCAAAATATTTGCGCTTACTCTTAATCTCAACAGGTTGAACAGCGGTATAATCCTTGCGGAAGAAAAAACACGTGCCGCAGACAACTCAAATAGTGCTTCACTGCGAAATGCACTTTCCATGCGAAACCTCTAGTTTGGGAGATACCAATGAAGCTGTCGATTCTGATCACAACCGCTGCCTTGCTGTTGAGTGTCGCCTTGGCTACCCCCTGCCTCGCTCAAAAAAAAGCCGAATGGCACTGGCTGGACTGCACGCGAATGCCGAGTGGAAACTGGAGCAAGTACTGCACTTCGGCAAATTGGGAAAAATACGGCGATGAACGCCGGTTCAAAGGCCTTTGCACCGGGAAACTTGTGCGGCATTGGCCCTATATCTCATGCAAGGAAGTCCTTGATTGCAACTACAAGATCGACCTGGACCGGAATACCGGCTGGTTCAAGTGCGCCGAGTAGACTGATCTCTCCTACTCCAGAAGAAACCAATTAATCACTCGACTTTCGGAGTTGTAGATTCCCATAGATGCGGAAGACATCGGCATCGGGCAGGGCTGCCATTGTTCATCGTGACAACAGTACTTGCGAGGACTTTTGCTCGACCGGGGCTTTTCTTTATTTTACGGTAAATTGCTTCAACGGTCATGCGCTCATTTTTTAATTCTCAATCTGCTCCGTACTCCTGAACCCGCCGCCCAGTTCATAATAGAGGGTCTTGGCCACTTCCAGAATTACATATGGAGCTATGCGGTAATTCTTCCACCATTCTGTTTTTGGGGGATTGTATGGTGTTGAAACTACGCATATTTTTATGCCGGGCGGAAGTGTTTCCCGGAATATGGTCCCGGCCCGGCGTGTGTGCAGGCGCGAGGTCACCAGAATCAGCGATTTTATACCGGACGGAAGTGCTTTTTTGAGTTCTTCCGCTTCTTCAATTGTGCTGACATTGGCATTGCCGAAAAAAACGTAATCACCGGACTTTACACCCTGTTTTTGCAAAATTTGTTCAAATATTTCCCACTGGAAAGGGAAGCTGATGCCCAATTCCTTGACTGCCTTTTTTTCCGGGGCCACCACAGGTTTGCTGATCAGTAATCTGGGGGCATAGCCTTTGTTATATAATTCCGCAGCGTAAATGGGCCGATAGTAATTGCCCGCCAGCACCACGATGGCATCCGCCTTTTCAAGCTGGTCCTCTTTATGGAGCAGGGTGGGGGCATAGAAAAAAAGCACTGCCGCCGCCAGTATCCCGGCAACGGTCAGTGCTCCAATCAGCGTTAATAACGGTCTGATAATTTTCATTATTTAACCGGGGATTCGTAAACAGCTTCGTACTTTTTCCTGAGATCGGCGAATGTACCATTCTCAATGGCATCCCGTGCTTCTTCGGTGAGTTTGAGGAAGAAGCGCAGGTTGTGGATTGAGTTCAGCTGATAGGAAAGCAGTTCCTTGGCCGCGTAGAGGTGGCGCAGGTAGGCTTTGCTGAAGGTGCGGCAGGTGTAGCAGTCGCAGTTGGGGTCCAGCGGGGAGTCATCTTCGCGGTACTGGGCGCGTTTGATATTGACCTTGCCGAGGCTGGTGTACAGGGTGCCGTTGCGTGCGTTTCGTGTGGGCAGTACGCAGTCGAACATATCTACACCGTTGGCGATGCCTTCGAGGATATCCAGCGGAGTGCCCACGCCCATGAGGTAGCGGGGCTTTTCTTCCGGCAGTTTGGGACCGATGTGCTGCAGGATGTCGTACATGTCCGGGATGGGTTCACCTACACTCAGGCCGCCGATGGCGAATCCTTCAAAGGGAATCTCGCGCAGCTGCTCAAGTGATACTTCACGCAGGTCCTTGTGGAATCCGCCCTGCACGATACCGAACATGAGCTGGTCGCCGGAGCCTACGGGATAGGCATCGCGACAGCGTTTGGCCCAGCGGGTGGTCATTTCAAGGGATTTGGCGGTGTAATCGCGGTCATGTCCGTAGCCCACGCATTCATCTAGTACCATCATAATATCGGAACCGATGTTGTTCTGGATGGAAATGACTTTTTCCGGAGAAAAGAAATGTTTTGAGCCGTCCAGGTAGGAACGGAATTCCACGCCCTGCTCGGTGATCTTACGAATCGATTCAAGGCTGAAGACCTGAAATCCACCGCTGTCGGTGAGGATGGGCTTATCCCAGTTGGCAAATTTGTGCAGACCGCCACGGCGGGCAATGAGGTCGTCACCGGGACGCAGGTAGAGGTGGTAGGTGTTGCCGAGGATGATCTGGGAGTTGATCTCTTTCAGGTCACGCGGTGAAACAGCTTTAACCGCTCCCTGTGTTCCCACAGGCATGTAGACCGGGGTCTGGATTTCACCATGGGCGGTCATAAGGGTTCCGCGGCGGGCATGGCCGTCGGTGGCATGTACGGTAAAAGTTCCGGGTTTCTTTTTTTCTTCACTCATTATTTTTTCTCAATTCCGTTTTGCGGACAGATATCGTTAAGTTCACAGATGTTGCATTTGGGACTGCGGGCCGAACATATTTCCCGGCCGTAGAGCACAAGGACATGGTTGGCATCGCCCCAGTTTTCGCGTTTAAAAAGCGGCATCAGGTCTTTTTCAATGACATTGGGATTGGTGGATTCGGTCAGACCCATCCTGAATGAAAGCCGTTTCACATGGGTATCCACGGCCACCCCTTCGTGTACGTCCATGGCGTTGGAAAGTACAATGTTGGCGGTCTTGCGGGCTACACCGGGCAGCTTGATCATATCTTTCATGGTCCGGGGCATTTCACCGCCGAATTCATTCATGACCAAATCCGCCGCGCCTTTAAGGTTTTTGGCCTTGTTGCGGAAAAGTCCGGTGGAGCGGATGACCTCTTCAACTTCGGAAAGGTCCGCTTCATTCATTTCCGCCGGACCGGGCCATCTGCGAAAAAGCTCCGGGGTAACCTTGTTGACCCGCACATCAGTGCACTGGGCGGCCAGAGCCGTGGCAACCATCAGTTCCCATGCGTTGCTCCAGTCCAGTTCCGGTTCCGGGTTGGGGTACCGTTTGATCAAGCGGTCATAAATTTCCGTTGCTCTTTGCAGAGTTTTTTTATCCGGGGTTTTCAATTTCATAATGTCTGCTGTGGGCTATCATTTCTTTATGTGGTTTTCAACAGCCTGATAAATGTTGCCGTTCATGTCAAATCATGTATCATTTAATATAAATCCAGAATGGAGGAACTGAAAATGAAAATAGTATTAAGTCTGATAGTTGCGGTTATTTTTACCGTATCCGGTCTCGGTCTTTCTGTTTCCGGCGCCGTGGACGGTTCCGATCTTGTTTTTGCTAAATGTTCCGGCTGTCACAGCCTGAAGCGTGTCTGCCGGGGCTTAGGCAAAAAAGATCTTGCTGCATGGGAGAAAACTACCCAGCGCATGGCTGAAATGGGCATGACCGTAACTGCCGACGAGCTGGACGGTATCAGCAATTACCTTGCAAACGCCAAGCCCGGTGAAAGTCCTGTATGTAAATAATGATTTGTCGGGAGGACAATATGTCCGTAATGCTGGTTTACATTACCGCAGGTGATGTGGAAGAAGCACGTGAAATAGGCGGCGAGCTGCTCATGCGCCATTTGGCCGCCTGTGTGAATATCTTGGAGAAAATGGAGTCCATGTACTGGTGGGAAGGCAAGCTGGAACGTTCCGCTGAAGCTGTGCTGATTGCCAAGACCACTCCTGAGCTGGTTGAAAAGTTGATTGAGACGGTAAAAAGTATTCATAGCTATGATTGCCCGGCCATTGTGGCTCTTGAGGCAAAGCAGGGCAATGAAGACTTTTTTGAATGGATAAAGAGCCATACCAAGTAGCCTTTAATTGACTTTCTCATACAAGAAAGCTTACCCTCTGCCCGCTAAACTTAAGCGGGCAGAGTTCTTTTCTGCCTTATCCAAATTCTATTCAGGAGTTCATACAAATGCAGATATTGGTTTCCGGTTCTTTGGCCTATGACAGAATTATGAGTTTTCCCGGCAGCTTCGCCGATCATATCCTGCCCGATAAAATCCACATGCTGAATGTGTGCTTTCTGGTGGACGGCCTTGATGAACGTTTCGGAGGTACAGCCGGAAACATCGCTTATGCCCTTTCCATGCTTGATGAAAAGCCTGTTATTCTCGGTACTGCCGGTAAGGATTTTGACGGCTATGAAAAATGGCTGGACGATAACAAGATCACCCGCGAAGGCATCAAGCGCGTTGATGACGAATTCACCGCCGGTGCTTACATCACCACTGACAAGTCTGACAACCAGATTACCGGATTCAACCCCGGTGCCATGAAATACGGTTGCGATTACGATTTTTCAGGCGTGAACCCTGCAGACGCACTGGCTATCGTCTCCCCCGGAAACCTTGACGATATGCAGAATTTCCCCAAGGTTTACCGTGAAAAGGGTGTTTCTTACATCTACGATCCGGGCCAGAACATTCCTGCATTCAGCGGTGAACAGCTGCTGGAAATGATTGGCGGCTGCAAGATTCTTGTTTCCAATGACTACGAGCTGGAAATGATCATGAAGTCCACAGGCAAGACCCGTGACGAGCTTATGGAAATCTGCGATTCCATCATCGTTACCCTCGGCGAACATGGCTGCCTCGTGGTTGAAAAAGACGGCGAAACCAAGGTTCCCGCTGCCAAGGCTGAAGTTGTAGAAGATCCCACCGGAGCAGGCGATGCATTTCGCGCCGGACTGATCAAAGGCCTTGCCATGGGTAAAAATCTGGTTGAAGCCGCTCACGTGGGTGCGGTCAGCGCAGTTTACTGCGTTGAAAAACTGGGCACTCAGGAACACTCCTACACCGAGGAAGAGTTCTGGGCGCGTTACGAAACCAATTTTGGCTCAGTCAGCCGATAAAGCACCATCTGCTTCGTTGCTGCGAAAAAGTCTGAAACTCACGTATGCGTAATACGCATCGTTCCAGTCTTTTTCTTGCGCCTTGCATCTGGCACTTTCTCGACTGCCTGAGAAGCTTAGTGTTATCAAGCCGGAATCCTGTTTACAGGGTTCCGGTCTTTTTTTTTGCCAAAAACAGCTGTAAGTAATCGCCCTGATCCTGTATCCTTAATTTAAAATCCGGAGGATGGATCATGATTGAAATCACCGCCGCCATGCTTGAAGAATATCTGAGGGAAGCTTACGGTCCCGGTGCGTCCCTTGTGGATTACGGGGATATCGGATCGCTGGATAAACAGGGCATGAAAAAGTTCGGCTACGGCAAGCCGCTGCTGGTTGTCTTTAAAGTGGACGGTGAGGAGCGCGAGACCGTTATTTCAGTCATGAAAGGGGATAATTACGGGCACCAGTTTTATTGGGACAGGGCGGCTGTGCTCATGTTTCAGTATGAAACTTCTGCCCGGCTGGAGCGACATGTCAAGCCCATGGGCATCGGCTACATTACCGGTGGAGGTAATATGCGTCCCCTTAGTGAACCAAGGGAGTTTTTCATCCTCAATGAAAAGCTGCAGGGCTATGATTACTTTCACGACCTTGACCGTATCCGCAAAGGTGATTTTCAAAAGCAGGACGAGCAGAACAGTGTTGATCTAGCTACATGGCTGGCGGACATTCATTCAGTGAAGCACAATGATCCGCATCTCTATAAACGGCGTATCCGTGATCTGATCGGTTCCAGTGAATGCATCATGGGGCTGGTGGATGAGGCATTTGACCACCCTTGCGACTTTTTTTCTCAGGACCGTTTTGTGAATCTGGAGAAGAAGCTCATCGACTGGCGTTGGAAGCTTTTTCATTACACTCACCGCCTTTGTGCGGTACATGGCGATTTCCATCCCTGGAATGTGCTTATGGCCGGGCCGGAAGGGTTCAGTGTGCTGGACCGCAGCCGGGGGGAGTGGGGCGAACCCGCCGGGGACCTCTGTTGCATGGCGACCAATTATATTTTGTTCGGCCTCTATGCTGACGGCCGTTTTTCCAGCAAATTCCGTAAAATGTATATGAGCTATATGGAAACTTACCTTGAAAGTACCGGGGATATCGAGGTATTGCAGGTCATGGCCCCGTTTTTTGTCTTCCGGGGTTTGGTCATTGCTTCCCCGGTCTGGTATCCGGACCATCCTCAGGAAGTGCGTGATGCATTGATGCGTTTCATTGAAAATGTTCTTGAAGATGAGGTCTTCGATTATGTCCAATTTGAACGGTATATGCGTTAACAGAAACTGGGCCGTCTGGATTACTGGATTGCCCGGATGCGGCAAGAGCACCATTGCCGAAAAGCTCTATGAGCAGTTGCGTGAGGAAGGGGTGAAGGTTTTCCTGCTCAGTATGGATGAACGGCGCAAACTTTATACTCCGAATCCTGAATATACCTGCGATGAACGGCAGCGGGCCTATAACCTCTTTGTTGAGGATGCCGTATCCATTATGGAATCCGGGCGGTGTGTCATCATGGATGGTGTGGCCCATGAACGTTGCTGGCGAAATGATGCCCGCGAGAAGATCGGCTATTTTGCCGAAGTCTACCTGCGTTGTCCCATGGATATGGCCATGAAACGTGAAGCCGGACGGCAGCAGGGGCTGGTCATGGCCGGGCTCTATGAAAAGGCGCTTGAGCGGCAGCGCACCGGAAAGCAGTATGAAAATCTCGGCGAGGTTATCGGCGTGGATGTGAAGTTTCAGGAAGATCACAATGCCGAGTGTATTGTGGATACAGCCGGGAAAAATCCTGATGAAGTTTTTGAAGCTGTTATTAATTGTCTGCAAAAGTGGCGCAGGATGAACGGGATTTGCTGATTTTTATTTCAAAATGTTTTACTGGGGACTTGGTTGCAATAAATAATTTTTAGAAGGTGTTTGCTGTGAGAAAAATTCTACTTTCAATGTTGATGTTGCTGGTCGTTGTTTCTGCTGCTGTTTCCGCCGGGGCTGCCGGGGAGGAAGAGGTTCGGGATCAGATCGAAGATGTTCTTTTTGAGTACAAGGATGCATACAATCTGCGTGGTTTTGATGCCGTCAGGGCTCTTTATGCAGATAATGCGGTGGTCATGTCCTTTCCCTGCAAATCAAAAGAACTGCGTCAGTTCTCCGATTTCAGTGCCAGTCTGCCCCAATGCTCATCCTACTGGCTGGAAAGTTCTTTTAAGCTGCGTCTGTTCAATATTACTTCTTTTAAGATGGATGGCGACAAGTGCTGTGTCCGGTTGAAATGGGATTACCGCAGCAATGACGGACGCGGCAAATTCACCCCTTCCTTTGAATTCCTGCGCAAAGACGGCAGGTGGCTGATCGTAAAAGAAACCTATGGCCGCAAAGCAGAGTAATAAAAACAGGCAGGCGGTCCTTGCTCTTGGGGCATTGGGTGTTGTTTTCGGCGATATCGGCACCAGTCCTCTTTACGCCATGAAAGCCTGTTTCAGCGGGCATCATGCCATTGCGCTGAATCCGGCCAATGTGCTGGGCGTGCTTTCGCTGATCATCTGGTCCCTGCTGATTGTTATCTGTCTGAAATATGTAACCTTTGTCATGGCCGCGGATAACGAGGGCGAGGGCGGAATTTTCGCCCTTTATGAGCTGGTCAGCCATAAGGGCCGACGCAGGTCCGCTTCCTTTATGCTTTTCGCAGCCATGATCGGCGGGGCACTGCTCTATGGAGACGGGGTGATAACCCCGGCCATTTCCGTTCTTTCAGCCATTGAAGGGCTGGATGTGGTCACCACTGCCGCAGACCGGTACACTCCGCATATCGCCTGCACCATTCTGCTGGCCCTTTTTGCTTTTCAAAGCAGCGGCACAGATAAGATCGGACGGTTGTTCGGTCCGGTTATGCTGGTCTGGTTTACGGTTATCGGTGCCTTCGGGCTGCTCTCCGCTGTAGGTAATCCTGAAGTTCTACAGGCTTTCAGGCCCTATTACGCGGTGCGTTTTTTTGCTGAAAACGGTCTGGCCGGGTGTATGGTTCTAGGGGCTGTCGTGCTCTGCGTTACCGGAGGCGAGGCTCTTTTTGCAGACATGGGGCATTTCGGGCGCAGGCCGATTACTCTTGCGTGGTACTGTATTGCTCTGCCCAGCCTGCTGCTCAACTATCTGGGGCAGGGGGCCATGCTGATTCGTGACCCACAGGCAATTCTCAATCCGTTCTTCAGTATTTTTCCCAAATTCCTGACCCTGCCCATGGTCGTACTGGCAACTTTTGCGGCGATCATCGCCTCACAGGCCATTATTTCCGGGGCTTTTTCCCTTACCGCTCAGGCCGTACATCTCGGCTTTGTTCCCCGCATCCGTATTTTGCAGACCTCGAAAGATAATCCGGGGCAGGTTTACGTGCGTTCTGTGAATTGGATTATGGCCGCGCTGTGTATTTTTCTGGTGCTCTATTTTAAAGGATCGGAACATCTGGCCGGAGCCTACGGGATTGCCATTACCGGAACCATGGTGATTACCACCTACCTGTTCTGGTTCTACCTGCGCAGGGTGCGAAATTGTCCGTGGATACTGGCTGCCGTGCTGACCGCTTTTTTCGCGGTTTTTGATCTTGGCTTTTTTATTGTGAATTTCACCAAGCTTGCCGGGGGCGGCTGGTTTCCGCTGCTCTTGGCCGGACTTATTGCTTACGGCATGACTGTATGGATATGGGGCCGGGCCAAGCTTCGTGAACAGTTGCAGGCCCGCGGGCTGGAAGTTTCCGATCTGGAACCGGAAATTGAAAAGTACATGCTGGCCAAAGTTCCGGGGGAGGCGGTGTTTCTGTCTGCTTCAGAGTTCGTCCCCCATGCCTTTCTGCAGCATCTGCGTAACAACCGGGTGGTGCACGAAAAACTGGTTTTCCTGCGGGTGAATACCTCCAGCGAACCCTATCTGGATGCGCACAATCGTATTTCCCTGAAAAGTATTGATAAGAATATCTATTGGATGACCGTGAATTACGGATTCATGGAAAAGCCGAATCTCTCGCTGATTCTGGTGCAGACCTGGAATCAACTGGGGCTTAGCAGTACAGACAGCTATTTTTATATCGGGCGTATGCAATTGCGTTTTGACAAGGAAAATCAAAAACACCTGTTACGCAGAAAAATTTTTATCCTGCTCAGTTCGGTAGCAGAAGATCCCCTTGATTACCTGCGTATTCCGGCAGAGAAGGTGATCAGTATCGGCACGGCGGTAAAAGTATAAAAAGAAGGTCCGGGGCAGTCAGTCCCGGACCTTCCTTCATTTAGAGAGTTGAGCACAATAAGCCCAAGCCTTGTTACTGGATAAATTCGCTCATGAAATCGTACACAAGTTTCATTTCATCTTCCAGAACATGCAGGTTTTTTTCTGAAAGCTCCTTATCTCCGTCACGGGCACTGTATTCCAGTCTCAGGCAGGCTTCGCGGACCCTATCGGCTCCCATGGTGGCTGCTGCGCCTTTCAGGGAGTGGGCAAGGTATTTCAGTTCGTCCATTTCTTCGGCTTCAAAGGCTTCCCTTATCTTGGTGACCCGTGCGGGTTCATCGCGCAGGAATACCCCGAATAATTTAGTCAGGAATTCCTTTTTGGTAGAGGCCATGGAAGCCAGCCAATCCTTGTTTATTACTTCGATATTTTCCATCGGACCAACATAATCCAAATCATAATCTATTTCTACCGTTTTCGGTTCTTGAGGCATGAAATAAGTGGACAGTGTTTACTTTGCAGGAATAAGTGGATAAATTTCAGCACGATCAAAACATTCATAATCAACAATTGCAGCAGGAAAACCAATGCCCAAAGCTTCAGTCCTACTACCTGTCTATAATGGTCAACAGAGTATTGCGCGTTCTTTGAAATCCCTGCTGCGCCAGACTTATACTGATTTTGAAATCTGCATCATCAACGACGGTTCCACTGACGGGACCCTTGATGTGCTTTCCCGGTTTTCTGATCCAAGGATAAAAATCCATACATTGGATGAAAATGCCGGACTGGTCAGCGCGTTGAATATCGGCATTGATAAGATTGACGCAGATTATGTCCTCAGGCTCGATGCTGATGATGTCTGCCATGAAGACAGGATCGGCAGGCAGGTCCGATTTATGGAAGAAAATGAATCCGTCAGCCTTTCCGGCACATGGTGCCATATAATCGATCGCAAACAGCAGAAACGGATTCAGCAGGTTCCCACCGGGAATGACGACCTGAAGGCCCGGCTGTTTTTCAATAATCCTTTTGTGCATCCTTCAATGATTTTCAGGCGTGAAGCCTTGCAGAAACATAAGTACAGTGATGAGTACAGATATTGCGAGGATTACGGACTCTGGGTTGAGATGTCCATGGATGAGACTATTTTTTTTGCAAATATCCCTGAACCGCTGGTCTACAAGTTTGAAAACAAGGGCGAGAATATTTCCCATCTGCGCTATGAGGACCAGCTTCGTTCGTGTTCAATATTGAGAGGTAAATTACTGCAGCATATCGGCATGGCTTTTTCTGCCGATGATTTCAGCCTGCACGATGCCGTCGCTATCAATTCAATCCCGGATATTGCTGACATTTCAGTGCAGCAGAGAGTCGAAGCATGGCTTATGCGTTTGCAGCAGGCCAACAATAAAGCCGGATACATCCCGCCGCGCAGCTTTGATTTTGAACTGGCCCAGCGTTGGATTTCTGTTTTCGAACATGGACTCAGTTCCGGTCAGGTGAGTGCGGGGCAGGTCCTGTCTTCGCCGCTGATCAGCAGTCTTGATAAGGCGCAGATCTGCCTTTTTGAGGCTCGGCTGGTCTAATTCTGATCAGCCTTTCACGCATATAACCGGGCGCAGCCGGGCAACCTTTTCCGCAATTCCGGCTGTCCGGGTCGATTCAATTATCGCATCCACATCTTTGTATGCAAGGGGGGCTTCTTCGGCGATCCCTTTGATGGAACCGCTGCGGATGATGATCCCGCGCCTGCTCAATTCCTTCTGAATTTTATTACCCTTGAATGATTTGCGGGCTTTGGCCCGGCTCATGAGCCTTCCGGCACCGTGGCAGCAGGAAGAAAATGATATTTCCGCTCCTTGTTTTGTACCGGCCAGAATGTATGATGCCGTGCCCATGCTCCCGCCGATGATGACCGGCTGGCCGTGTTTTTTGAACTCGCGGGGGAGTTTAGGGTGTCCCGGACCGAGTGCGCGGGTGGCTCCTTTGCGATGCACCCAGAGATTTTTCTTTTTGCCGTTCACCTTGAATTCTTCGCGCTGACAGGTGTTGTGGCTGACATCGTAGAGCAGACTTAAGTCCGCTTGCGGCAGGATTTCAGCAAAACATTCACGCACCAGATGGGTGATGGTCTGGCGGTTGGCAAGGGCGCAATTGATACCCGCGCCCATGGCTCCGAGGTAATCCCGGCCAAGTTCGGAGTTGATGGGCGCGCAGGCAATGTCGCGGTGGGGCAGCTTGATGCCGAAGCCCGGCGCGGCTTCGGCCATCATGGGCAGGTAGTCTTTGGCGATCTGGTGGCCCAGTCCCCGGGAACCGCAATGAATGCTGACCACAATATCATCCATGCCAATGCCGAAGGCCGCTGCTTTGGCCTTGTCGTAAATTTCTTCCACATACTGCACTTCCAGATAATGGTTGCCCGATCCCAGCGATCCCATCTGGCTTTTCATGCGCTGTTTGGCTTTTTGCGGAACCTTGGCCGGGTCGGCAAAACCGCTACGTCCGTTACCCTCAATCCTGCCGAGGTCCTGCGGTTTACCGAAACCTTGACCTACAGCCCATGAAGCCCCGCCCAGCAGCATCTCATCAAGTTTGTCGCCCTCAAGAATAATATTTCCGCCGACTCCGGTACCGGAGGGAACCTGTTTAAAAAGTAAATCCGCCAGCTTGGCATCACAGGTGATCAAGTCCTGTCGTTTTAATCCAGTGATCAGGGTGCGTACACCGCAGGAAATATCAAAGCCCACGCCGCCCGCAGAAATTACCCCGTGTTTCTCATCAAAAGCACCCACGCCGCCGATGGGGAAGCCGTAGCCCGAATGGGCGTCCGGCATAGCGCATACCGGACTGACCACGCCCGGAAGGGAGGCCACATCACGCACCTGCGCAACAGTGGTGTCGTCCAGCTCAAGGATTATGTCCTTGTTGCCGAAGAACAGAGCATCCACACGCATGGGGCCGTATTTTTCCATGCGCCAGATGCAGGGGGATGTTTGTTTGAGGAGTTTGATGTTCATTTTGCCTTCGGCGACCCTGCCGGGGGCCTTAAACCCTTTTCCAAAAGGGTTTAAGAATCCCAAAACGTTTTAGTAGGGCTTCGCTGTTTAATTTGTAAAAATGCAATTGTAATAAAAAACCGCAATATCTTCAAAGATACTGCGATCAATTCTACGCCGCCTAAACGCGCTATATGCGAAGCTTAATAAAAGGTTTGAAGGATGGGGTCTGGGGAAGGAAACTTTGCAAAGTTTCCTTCCCCAGCCGCCGGAGGCATTAAAGCTTACAAAGTTCGTCGCTGGGAAGCATTTTGATTTTCTTTTCAGTGAGCAGTTCAATTGCCTGATCGGTGCGGTCGAAGCGGAAAATGATCACGGCATTGGCACCGGACTGGTGTACGAAGGCGTACATATATTCCACATTGATACCGGACCCGCGCAGCATTTCGAGCAGGTTGTGCAGTCCGCCGGGCTGGTCGTCTACTTCTACTGCTACGACAGAGGTTTTACCCACGGTGAAGCCTGCGTCTTTGAGCACTTTCTGTGCGGTTTCAAAGTCGGACACAATGAGTCTCAGGATACCGAAATCGGAAGTATCGGCCAGAGAAAGGGCGCGGATGTTGACTTTGTTTTCGGTGAGCAGACGGGTTACTTCGGCGAGTCTTCCGGCACGGTTCTCTAAGAATATGGATAGCTGGTCACATTTCATGGTGTTTCCTCGCTTTTATTGGTTAACATCTTCTTGAAGGCTGTTCAAAAATGGTGAGATGCTAGGCGCGAAAAAAGTTCAAGACCGAAGCGTACTCCGGGTACGTGAGGGTTTGAACTTTTTGAAGCAACGACGCAGATCGCCGTTTTTCAACAGCCGTTACTGATCCTGATTACGCAGGTCGATTATTCTCTGGGCCTTACCGACGGAACGCTCAATGGATTTGGGCTCCACAAGCTGAACCCGTGCGGTTACGCCAAGGAATTCCTTAATAGTTTTTTGTATCTTTCTTTCGAGACGCTGTAAATTTTTAATTTCATCGGAGAAGGACGCACCGGAAATTTCGACTTTAACGGTCAGGATGTCGAGGTTGCCGTCACGTTCAACTACCAGCTGGTAGTGCGGGGAGATGCCTTCGGTTTCGATGAGGATGGACTCGATCTGGGACGGGAAGACGTTTACGCCGCGGATGATGAGCATGTCGTCACTGCGTCCCATTACGCGATGCATGCGGGCGAAAGTGCGGCCGCAGCGGCAGGAGGTGTAATTGAGCCGGGTCAGGTCGCGGGTGCGGTAACGGATGAGCGGAATGCCTTCCTTGGTCAGGGTGGTGATGACCAGCTCGCCGGTTTCGCCGGGTGCAACGTGTTCGCCGGTTTCGGGGTTGATGATCTCAGGCAGGAAATGGTCTTCCATGATGTGCAGGCCGTTTTGCTCTTCAGCACATTCCATGGCTACACCGGGGCCCATGATCTCGGACAGGCCGTAGATGTCGAGGGCTTTGATGTGCAGCTTATTCTCAATTTCGCGGCGCATGGATTCGGTCCACGGCTCGGCACCGAAAATACCGATGCGCAGGGGCAGTCTGCTGAAATCAACGCCCATTTCCTTGCCTGTTTCGTACAGGAACAGGGCATAGGAGGGGGTACAGCAGATTACGTCCGCTTCGAAATCCTTGAGCAGCATGATCTGGCGTCTGGTGCCGCCGCCGGAAACCGGGATGATGGTCGCGCCGAGGGCTTCCGCACCGTAATGCGCGCCGAGGCCTCCGGTGAACAGGCCGTAACCGTAAGCATTGTGAATGCTGTCTTCAGGGGTTGCCCCGGCAATGGCGAAGGAGCGGGCCATCATGTCCGCCCAGTTCTTGATGTCGCGCTTGGTGTAGCCGACAACGGTAGCCTTGCCGGTGGTACCGGAAGAAGAGTGGACACGTACGATGTTCTCACGGGAAACAGCAAACAGGCCGAAGGGGTAGTGGTTACGCAGGTCCTGCTTTTCGGTGAAAGGCAGTTTTGTAAGATCGGAAAGGGAATTGATATCCTTGGGCTCAATGCCCATTTCCTTAAACTTGTTGGCGTAAAAAGGAACGTTGGCGTAAACGCGCTCGCAAAGCTGCTTAAGGCGGCTGAGCTGTAATTCTTCCAGCTCTTCCCTCGGCATTGTTTCCTTGTCTACATCGAAGATCATCGCTTGCCTCCTGATATGGCTGATCCCGGTACAGGGTTTAAGTTACAAAATAAAAAAAGCCACGGGTTATTCGCCCGTGGCCCGGTAAACTCTCGATCAGTGTGTTTGCCCATAACCACGGGATGACTATATTTCAGTCCTAAAAAAGAAAAAAAAGAAAAAGGAAAATAGGTCGTGGCTATGCATAAAGATTTCTATCGCATAAGTAATCACCCACCGTCAATAATTCATTGAATTTTCGGGGTTCTTTTTTCGTTTTCGAAAATTATTTTCACAATTGAAAATATTTTAAAAGTCCGCTATAGTTTGATTGCGTAGCGGACGTAAATTCTCTATATAATCATATTGTACTTTGGACGAAATGTGAGAACTGCGTCTGACCGGGAGTATCGGACCTCCGGCACGCAGGGGTGTTAAACCCTTTATTCTCGCTGTTTGCGGTCCGAATTCAACCAAAAGAATGAAAACTAAAGAAAAGAAATTTAAACAGATCGATACTAAGGATAAAGTGCAGCTTGTTGCGCAGTGGTTGGACGAAAAACAGGCCAGCGAGGTTTCCGCTGTAGACGTACAGGGAATCTGCCCCATCGCCGAAGTTGTGATGGTTGCCGGTGCAAAGGGTGTGCGCCATGCACAGGCTCTGGCTGATTTCGTACTGGAGCAGCTTTCCAAGGATAATATCGAATATCTCGGTATGGAAGGCTACAAGACCGGAGACTGGATCCTGCTCGATCTGAACGATATTATCGTACACATTTTCCAGGAAGAAAACCGCGGATTTTATAACGTGGAAGGTCTCTGGTCCGAAGGTACCAGAATGGATTTAAAACTAAAGCCGCAGGACTAAGCCTGCGCAAGGAATAGAAACATGTCTCAGCAAACCGGTGCTCCTTCCGTCCTGCTTATTCTGGACGGTTGGGGAATTGCCCCTGAAGGTAAAGGCAACGCAGTATCACTTGCCAACACTCCCGTTCTGGACGGGCTGCTTGAAAGCTGTCCGCAGACCCAGCTCAAATGCGCAGGCCGCGCAGTGGGGCTGCCTGACGGATTCATGGGTAACTCCGAAGTCGGTCATACCAACATCGGTGCCGGACGTGTTGTTTATCAGGACATGACCCGCATTGATATTTCCATTGAGAAGCACGAACTGGCTTCCAACGCAGCCATCAGCAAGCTCATGGAAGATGTCAAAGCTGCGGACGGGCGTCTGCACTACATGGGCCTTCTTTCCGACGGCGGCGTACACTCGCACATCAATCATCTTTACGCGCTGATTGAAGTTGCCAGGGATGCCGGGATCAAGGAAATTCTTGTTCATGCTTTTATGGACGGCCGTGATACCTCTCCCACCAGCGGTAAGGGCTACATGCAGCAGTTGGTGGACAAGATGGCTGAAATCGGAGCCGGTAAAGTGGCTTCCATTTCCGGTCGTTATTACTCCATGGACCGTGATAAGCACTACGAGCGCAACGAGCTTTCCTACAAAGCACTGGTTCTCGGTGAAGGTCAGGAAGTCTCTAATCCGGTCAAGGGTGTTGAAGATGCCTACGCTGCTGGCGAAACTGACGAATTCATCAAGCCGCGTCTTGTTTCCGGTGTAGACGGAACCCTGAAAGACGGTGACGGTGTCTTTTTCTTCAATTTCCGTGCTGACCGTGCACGCCAGATCTGCCGCGTGCTTGCGGTGAAGGATTTCAGCGAATTTGATCGTTCGAAGACTCCTGAATTGAGCGGTTTCGTAACCATGACCCAGTACGAGTCTGATTTTGATTTTCCCAATGCTTTTCCTCCGCTGAACATCAGCAATCCCATCGGGGAAGTTGTGGCGGATAAGGGGCTGAAGCAGCTGCGTATTGCCGAGACCGAGAAGTACGCCCACGTAACCTATTTCATGAACGGCGGACGCGAAGAGCCTTTCGAGGGCGAAGACCGCATTCTTGTTCCTTCTCCGCGTGATGTGGCCACCTACGATCTTAAACCGCAGATGAGTGCCGAGGAAGTAACCGACAAGCTGATCGATGCCCTGCCCGATTACCCGCTGTGCATCTGCAACCTCGCCAACCTTGACATGGTCGGCCATTCAGGCATTATCCCGGCTGCAATCAAAGCCTGCGAAACTGTTGACGAATGTGTCGGCAAAATCGTAGAAGCGGTGAAAGCGCAGGGCGGATCCATTTTCCTCACTGCCGACCACGGCAACGCCGAGGAAATGATTGACGGTAACGGCGGCCCGCAAACCGCGCACAGCCTGAACAACGTACCGCTGGTCTTCATCGGCGACGCATTCGAGGGCAAGGCACCTGTAGAAGGCGCACTTTGCGACATCGCACCCACAATTTTGAATCACATGGGTATTTCCGTTCCTGAAGAAATGACCGGAAAAGACCTCTTAAAAGGATAATTAATGTCTGGATCAAGACCTTTGTCTCCGGTAAAGCCCAGCGGAATGGAGATAATTTTCATGTTTCCCTGCCCGTTCTGCGGCCGGGAAGTGCCCTACATCGCACCCACACAGCCAGCCATGGCTACCTGCGATGCCTGCCGGAAAAATTTCCCGATAGTTCCGGTTGATGAAAAAGTGGTCAGATTTTACAAGGTCATGCTTGAGAACGGCAAGGCTGCTGTTGATCCTGATTTTTTCTAGGTTGAAGTAAAATATATATTGAGAGAAAGAGTCTTCCGCGTGTGCGGGAGGCTCTTTTTTTTGGGCGGACCTGAACCGCCTGATTCAGGTCCGGGTTGTCCGCTAAATTAGAAATATCCGGGAGAATATAGCTGTGGATCACAGGGATTCATGGCAGCTCCTGAAATTTCTAATCTTGGAGGCCTTTTATGTCTTACGATTTTAAGGGGGAAGGCAATCCCCGTGTACCCCAGAGCGGGACAGGCGTAGATTTGTTTGATGAATTTGAGCGCGACAATGTGGAGTACAATCCCGAAGATGCGGTGCGGGTAACTCCATTTATCGTGCCGGGAACATCGGAACCTTTTTCCATGCTGGCAACCATGCGCGATGAAAACGGACGCATTGCCGGGCGGCTGGTGGCATTTGATAATTTTACCCAGAGGTTGCGCTACGAATATGACGCCGGGGGCAGGCTGCATAAGGTCTGGAGCAACGAAGACCTGATCGAGGAGTATTTGTACGGAAAATCCGGGGAACGCTATTTCGGCGTGACCTCACGGATTCCGCAACGTTCTTTTCGTTACGGTCCGGGCTTGCGGCTGGAAAAGGCCGGGAATGTGAAATATTCCTATGACGGGCAGGGCCGTCTGATTCTGAAGCAGCATGGACCGGAAACAACCCGTTACAGCTATGATGATTCCGGGCAATTACAGCTGGTTAAGCTGTCGGACGGCACCCGTATCAGCTACGAAATTGATTCCGAAGGCAAGCGTATCTCCAAATCAATCAACAGCCATAAAGTGGAAACATACCACTGGCATGATTTCACCACCCTGTCCGCTGTGGTAGACCGTTTCGGCAATAGCCGGGAGTTTGCTTACGATGAAGACGGCGATCCCATTGCCATGCGATTCAAAGAAAACGTGTATTATTTTGCTGCTGATCAGGTGGGGACTATTTATATGGTTGCAAACGGTGAGGGAAATGAGGTAAAGCGTATTATCCGTGATTCGTTCGGAAATGTGATTGTCGATACCAATAAGCAGATGGAAATCCCCCTTGGATTCGCTGCCGGGCTGTACGACAAGGATACCAGGCTGGTCCATTTCGGCTATCGCGAATACAACCCAACCATCGGCAGGTTCATCCAGCCCGATCCGCTGGGGCTTGCTGGCGGGGACGTGGATGTATACGGGTATTGTGCTGATGATCCGGTTAATTTTATTGATCGGGTGGGGTTGTTTGATGTTTCGGGGTCGGGACATGCGGGAGCACACGGTAGTGCTTCCTTTGGTGGAAGTCTTGGAGGGGACTCATTAGGCTTAGGTGTGTCAGGTTCAGCGCATGCAGGGGCAAGGGGTAGTGCTTCTTTTGGGAGCGGCGGCTTCGGCGGTGAAGGGCAGAATCGAAATATTACAAACGGTGGCCAAAACGCGGCCAATAATACGAATTACACCCAAGGGAACGCAACAGCTTTAACTGCCCTAAATCAATCCGGTGCTCAAAAAGGTAAGGCAGTGGCGCAAAGTGCTGCCGAATTAGCGGATAAGCAGGCTAAGTTTGATGCTCAGCAGCTTGCAAAAGATAATAAGGCTCTTGCTGCTGCGGCGAAGAGGGATAATCAGCGGCGTGCGGGTATGGAAAAAGCCAATGCTTTGTCCAGTCCTTTGACGAATACTGTTGATCCTAACGGGCAAGCTAAGCCGAATACAACTCAAAATGATCCGGCTAAAACTAGCGCACAACATGCTCGGGAGATGGAGAAAACCTATAAAGAGGTGGCTAAAAAGCAACGTGCTGATGAAAAGGCGAGGAAGGATAATATAGCTCGTGCTGGTTCAGAGCTTCGGGAAGCTCGGTTGCGTGGGGATGCTCGTGCCAATAAAGGTAAGAAGGATAAAGATGACTTTGGTCTTACGGATTTAGGTGAAGGGGCGTTAATCGGGGGAGTTGGAGGAGCAATTGGGTTAGGTGCTTACGCGGGAAGTGTTTTTGGCCCTCCGGGTGTGCTCGCAGGAGCTATAGCTGGTGGTTTTTATGGTTCTGCATGGGGCGGACTCAAGAAAGTAGGATTTAAGGCTCTCTCTGACAAATTTGGTGTAGACAGAAAAGAAATGGAAGATGCCTTCGGAATTCTTGGAACAGCCAAACCCAATACACACAAAAGGGATTTTACATAATGGAATTTGCAATCATAACAATTGCTCTTATTTGCTATACTGCGATCTTGCTTTTTTATACTGTTCGTACAAATAAAGAAATTATTTGTTCAAACTGCGGACATAAATATTTGGCAACTCCAAAAAGATCTTTGGCGTATATGTATTTATTGGCTGCTTTGGGGTTAGCAATAGTTGTAGCTTTTTTTGATTTTGATGATTTTACGGTTAGCATCCTTCTCGCCATTGCAGGGTGTTATTATCTTTTCAAAGAAGAAGGATACAAGTGCTACAACTGCAAAACGATAAACCAACTCCCATAAATTAATCAGCAAGCCCCCGGACCCCGGTCCGGGGGCAAATTTTTATTTCAAATCAATGCGAATTATAAGAGCAGGCGAAAAGGGACCGTGCTGCCGCAGCGGATAAGAGGGATAATCAGCGGCGTGCGGGTATGGAAAAAGCCAATGCTTTGTCCAGTCCTTTGACGAATACTGTTGATCCTAATGGGCAGCCAGCTTCCAAGCCGGGTACGCCAAATGCTACGGAGCAAGATAAAGATGGCGACGGTGTATGGGATAGTCTTGGAGATATTTATGATGCCGCTGGGAAGGCAGCTAAAAGAGGTTATAAGGCAACAAATAAAGCTATAGCTAAGACTATTGATACTTTTCGAGGTGATGAGAAGAATGCAATGAAATATGCGGAATATGTGACTGATAAGAAGCGGGGGATGTGTAATACAATGATGAAAAATGCAAAAGAGACTAGCGATAGATGGTGCAAAAGATGGAGCTGCTAAATATGGTCCAGTCGGTGCTGCATGGGGACTAGTCACTGGGTCTTTCGGAATGGCGGAAGGGCTTGGTAAAGCAATTAAAGACAATTATGAATATGATGTTGAGAAAGGTCTGCTGGAGCAGAGGCAAAATGTGAATGGTGATTATTTTAGTCAAATGAAAAGCAAAAATAAGAGATAAGATGACTCATAATGAATTGTTATTGATTGTATGTGGCGTTTTTGTTTTTTATTACATTTTCTTTAGGACAAAATTAAAATGTCTAGAATGTAATAATGAATTAAAAACATTTTCTTATAGAGAATTGGGGTTGTCATGGTTATTAGGGCGAATGTCTTTTTTTGTTTATGACCTTATTACTGGAGATAATGTTAATTACTATACTGAGTTGTTGTTTCTTTCTCCTGCTTTTTACTATCTTGCGTCTGAACCTAAATTTTATTGTAGGCATTGCATGAAGGGGATCCCTTTAGATAGCGTAGAGATCATCAAATAATTAAAGCCCCCGGCCCCCGGTCCGGGGGCTAATTTTTCCCCTCACCCCACCTCGCTTCAAGCCCCCCCCATCATCCTTTACCATCATATATATATAGCGTATGAGCCGGGTATGAAATTTACAGTACTAACATTCGGATGTCAGATGAACGTTCACGATTCAGACTGGCTGATCCGGGCCATGGAGAGCCGTGGCTGGACAGCTGTCAAAGAATCTGAAGCAGATATATTTATTCTTAACACCTGTTCCGTGCGTGAAAAACCGGAACAGAAGGTCTACAGCGTGCTGGGCCGCTTGGCACCCTTGTGCAAGAAGCCGGGCAGCTTTGCGGCTGTGGGCGGTTGTGTTGCGCAGCAGATCGGGGACGGCTTTCTGGAGAAATTCCCCCACGTGCGTCTTGTTTTCGGCAGTGACGGTATTGCGCAGGTCCCGGACGCTTTGGTTGAGCTGGCTGCTGATCATGAAAAGCGGCTGGTGCTGACCGATTTTCTGGGGGATTACCCGGAACGCGAGGGCGGCGAAGTGCAGCCTAATGCGGATTTGATTCCTCCGGGCATCGGGACCATTCCCGGTCAGGCTTTTGTGAATATCATGCAGGGCTGCGATAACTTCTGCGCTTACTGCATCGTTCCTTATACCCGTGGCCGCCAGAAATCCCGCTCTTCGGAAGCTGTGATTAAGGAATGTGAACATCTGGTTAAATCCGGTATCCGCGAAATCTGTCTGCTGGGTCAGAATGTGAACAGTTTCGGCATGGATAAAAAGGGTGAGGACATCACCTTCGCGGAGTTGCTCTACAAGATTTCCGCCATTGAAGGGCTGGAGCGCATCCGCTTTACCACCTCCCATCCCAAAGATATTGCGCCGGAAGTGATCAAGGCTTTCGGTGAATTGCCTAACCTCTGCCCCAGCCTGCATCTGCCGGTGCAGTCCGGATCGGATAACATGCTCAAGAAGATGGGCCGCAAATATGATAGTGAACGTTATCTGGGAATAGTTGCCGGGCTGAAAGAAGCCTGCCCTGATATTTCTTTGACCACGGACCTGATTGTGGGCTTCCCCGGTGAGACTGACGAAGATTTTGAGCAGACCATGGATATGCTGGAACGGGTGCGTTATGAAAGCAGTTTTTCCTTTAAATATTCAGACCGTCCGGGCGTTGCGGCAGTTAAGATGAAGCCCAAAGTTCCCGAAGATGTTGCGCAGGCCAGACTTGCCCGCTTGCAGGAAAGGCAAAACCGTATTACTAGAGAAAGTCTAGAAGCTTTAGTCGGTCGCGATACCGTGGTTCTGCTGGAGCGTCCCAGTAAACGGCAGGAAGCCGGCGGAATGTCATGGCGGGGCAAAGATCCCGGCGGGCGGGTGGTCAATGTTCACTTTGCGGGTTATGGTGAAGAGCAGAAGCTCGGAGGCAAACTGGTCAAGGTGAAGATCACCGAAGCCAAGAATCATTCCCTTGTGGGAGCGAAGGTAGGCGAACCATGGTAGAAATGCAGGTTTACGGTCTGGCGGTGGAAAGTGATACCGAGACCCCGGTTCTGGTCTTGAAAAGTGATGATTTGGGCATAATGCTGCCTATCTGGATCGGGGCCATGGAGGCTATGGCGATTTCCATGGTGCTTAATGAAGTTTCATTTCCCCGGCCCATGACCCATGACCTGCTTTTGTCCACCATTGCCACTTTTGACGGGGAAGTTGTGTCCGTAGATATCGTTGATATTGATAAGGGCACTTTTTATGCCGAGATCATGGTCCGTAAGGATGGTGATCTGGTGGCTATTGATTCCCGTCCTTCCGATGCCGTTGCCCTTGCCGTGCGTGCGGACTGTCCGGTGCGGGTCTCTCAGAAAGTGCTCGACGTTGCCGGCACCAAGGATATTGAAGAAAAAGTAGAAGAGAAGTCCGGCTGGGATGACGAGCTTGAAGGGCTTTCCCCTGATGACTTTAAATATAAAATGTAGAGTAATCCGATGATTGATTTCCATACCCACACAGTTTTCAGCGACGGCGAACTTATTCCTGCGGAACTGGCAAGGCGGGCCAAAGTGGCGGGCTACCGTGCTCTGGCCATGACCGACCATGCCGATTCCAGCAACATTGATATAATTCTTGAAAATGTTCGCAGATTTGCAAAGAACCATGGCCATTATTTTGATATTGACGTCTTCGCCGGAGTGGAGCTGACCCACGTTCCTCCGGGACTCATCGGGGAAATGACCGAGTACGCCCGTAAAGCCGGAGCACAGATTGTGGTCTGCCACGGTGAAACCGTTGTGGAGCCTGTGGCGGAAGGCACCAACCTCGCCGCTATCGAGGCTAAAGTGGACGTGCTGGCCCATCCGGGCATGATTACCGATGTGGAAGTGAAGCTGGCCGCCGAGTACGGGGTCTGTCTGGAGATTACCACCCGCAAGGGGCACAGTCTGACCAACGGTCATGTGGCCGCGCTGGCCCGCAAGCACGGGGCCAAGCTGGTTATCAATAACGATGCCCACGCGCCCGGTGATCTGGTGGGGCTGGATATGCGCCGCAAGGTTGCTCTTGGTGCCGGGCTTGCTCTTGAAGAATACGCACAGGCTGAGGAAAACTCCCGCGAACTGGTTCAGAAAATCATGAAGCGGTAGATTAAAGGTCGCCGATGGATAAACTCAGTGCCGGAATAAAAGAAGCAGCGCAGCTGATCAGCAGAGCGCGTTGCGCCGTTGCTTTGACCGGGGCCGGGATGTCCGTTGCCAGCGGTATACCGGATTTCCGCAGTCCGGGCGGGCTGTGGTCCAAGCATGATCCGGAGAAGGTCGCTTCCATCCGGGCCTTGCAGAGTGATCCGGTTACGGTCTGGAAGTTTCTACTGGAAGCTGACTCCATGCTTAAAAGTGCCGAACCTAATGCAGGTCATAAGGGTTTGGCGCAGCTGGAGAAAGACGGCTACATACACGGTGTGATCACCCAGAATATCGACGGGTTGCACCAGCGGTCCGGATCGCGGAATGTAATTGAATTTCATGGCAATTGCAGTGAATTTTACTGCATGGAATGCTTTTCCCCCTATGCGGCGGAGAAGATAAAGCCGGGGACGGAACTCCCGGTGCGCTGTCCTGAATGTTCCGGGGTCGTCAGGCCCGACCTGGTCTTTTTCGGCGAGCAGATTCCGTCTGAAGCTTACGCTTCGGCGTTTGAGCTTGCGGACCAGTCCGATCTGGTCATTGTGGCCGGAACCTCCGGGGGCGTTGTGCCCGCCAGTCTGATCCCGCCGAGGATTCAGGGTGCCGGGGGAAAAATTATTGAGATAAACAAGGCTCCGTCCGCCTACACATCATTCAGTGATGTGTTTATTCAGGGCGCGGCGGAAGATGTTCTGCCTGCCATTGTGCAGAACTTGAGCTGAAATAATTATTTAAAAGGTGCGGTGCATTATGGATTTCTTACCTCAGGGCGGAATTTTTGCGATGCTCGATCAGGCCACCATTGTGGTCAAATGTGTGCTTGGCCTGCTGGCTGCCATGTCTCTCTGGAGCTGGACAATCATTTTCTGGAAACTGATTTCCCTCGGCCGGGCACGGACTCTTATCCTCAAAGGCAATGAGATCATGGAAGAGGCTGATTCTCTTTCTTCCGGCCTGACTGAGATCAGCAAAACCGAAGCTTCTCCCCTGAACCGTATCGGAACCGCGGCGGTGAAGGAATACCGTGTGTTGGAGAAATCTGCGGTCAGTGCCAGCCATAAGCGCAGGCTGATCAAAGATACCCTGCGCCGTATCCTGCGCCGTAAAGTCAGCTCTGAAATGAAAAAGCTGACCACCTCCCTTTCTTTTCTGGCAACCTGCGCCAACGGTGCCCCGTTTATCGGGCTGTTCGGTACTGTCTGGGGGATCATGAATTCTTTCCACGCCATCGGTTCTGCAAAGTCCGCCGCTTTGGCTGCTGTTGCACCCGGTATTTCCGAAGCGTTGGTTGCCACTGCCATTGGCCTCGGTGTAGCGATTCCGGCAACCATTTTCTACAACTTTTTCCTTGGCGTGCTGAACGGAATCGAGACCGAACTGGTCAACTTTGCAGGTACTTTCCTCAACCGTGTGGAACGCGAAGTTTCATGGGTTGAGCCTTCCGGCAAAAGCTCCGTAGCAGAGGAGTAGACCATGGGTATATCCACCAACAACCGGGGCATGCTGGCAGAAATCAACGTGACTCCCTTTGTGGATGTCATGCTGGTGCTGCTGATCATCTTCATGGTTACTGCACCGTTGATGACTCAGGGCGTGGAGGTCGATCTGCCCCAGACCCGCACTGTACGCTCTCTGCCGCAGGATAACGAGCATCTTGTGCTTTCCATCAATGATAAAGGTGAAATCTATCTTGATGAATACAAGGTCGGGATGGACGAATTGCAGGGCCATCTGGAAAAGCTGGTCAAAAAGCAGAATAAAATGCTTTTTCTGCGTGCTGACAAGAACGTTGCTTACGGCGAAGTGGTAAAGGTCATGGGCGAGATCAAGGCCGCCGGAATCGACAGGCTGGGCGTGGTTGCCGAACCTGTCGAAAAGAAAAAGAAATAGTTTAGGGACAGGCGAATTTATTGATGAAAATCATCGGCCTTTTCATATCTTTACTGCTTCATGCGGGTCTGATACTTTTGGCTCTGACATGGACAGTCTCACCTCCGGTGAAGATTTCCCTTGATATGCCTGTGTACAAGGTTGATCTGGTCAGCCTTGCCCCTCTGCCTGCTGCGCCCGCTGTAAAAAAAGCCCCTGCTCCGAAAGCTGCTTCCAAGCTCTCCAAGCCCAATGCTGTAGCCATTCCTGCGGCCAAACCCAAAGCTGCCCCTAAAGTCAAACCCGAATCCACTAAAGCTCCGGCCCCGAAGCCTGCTCCCAAGCCCAAAGCCAAGCCTAAGCCCAAGCCGGACACCAAGAAAATTTCACCCAAAAAAGTAAAGACCACGGCTAAGAAGAAGCCTGTTAAAAAGGTTGAAAAGAAAGCTCCTCCTAAAACGGCCGAGCCCAAGAAGCCTGAAACCAAAAAGGTGGCCAAGAAAACACCACCCAAAAAAGTTGAGAAAAAAGTAGAAAAGAAACCTGAAGTTTCAGCGGAAGATGCCCTTGCCGCTGACCTTGCTGCTCTCACCAAAATGGTGGAGAAACAGGAAAAAGCTGAGCGACAGGCTGTTGCCAGCGATCTGGCCTCACTCAGCAAGAGTGCAAAGGCCACAGCTGTAACCGGTTCCGCTGACGGCACTGCCGGAGCTTCCGGGCTGGTTCAGGTTTATGCTTCCATTGTGAAGGAAGCGGTGCGTAAAAACTGGCGTTACCCGGTCTTCGGTCAGAAGCAGAACCTCATGGCCCGGGTGCAGATCCAGTTGAAATCCAACGGTGAAATCAGCGATATCAAACTGCTGGATTCATCGGGCAATGTTGATTTTGATGATTCGGTAATGACCGCGCTGCGTGATACCGAAGTGCTTCCCGAACCTCCGGGAACATCCATCAGGACTCTCGTTGTAAACTTCAACCTGCATGATCTTGATCAGTAGGGCAGGTTTAAATTTATGAGAAAAATTAAGTTGAAGATAATGAAATCCGCTTACGCGATGCTGGCGGCAATGTTGCTGCTGGTACTGGCTGCTGCCAATGTTTTTGCGGCGGATACCCTGACTGTGGATATTTACGGTCCCGGCCAGCGCAAGGTGAATATCATCCTGCTGCCGCCGAAAACCGTGCCTGCCGGAAAGTACGAAGGTTCCAAGGATAAGGATCTGCCCCTGCCTGCTGAGGCCGGGACTTTCAGTAAGGATCTTGCCAAGGATCTCGGCTACCTTCCGTTTCTGAACATCGTCCCTCTTACCGATATTCTGGGCGGTGATCCGTCACGCGGTGTGCGCCCCGGTGATATCGATATCAAACCGTTGCGCCTGTCCAAGGTTGACCTCGCGTTGACTACGGGTTGGGAAATACGCCCTAACGGGGAGAAGAACCTGCTTGTCCGCTGTATCGGTACTTTTAACGGGCGGACCATTCTCGGTAAGAAATATTCCATGGTCACCGAAGAGATGCTGCCCCGTATTGCGGACCGCTTCAGCTCTCACCTGATGCGTATTTTGACCGGACGGGACGGATTTTTTGAGTCTTCCATCGCTTTTGTGCGTAAGATAGGCAAGACCAAGGAAATTTATACGGTCAGCCCGCAGGGTCGAAATCTCAGGCAGATCAGTTCCCTTGGCGGTATTAACCTGAGTCCCAACTGGTCGCCGGACGGCAACAGGCTGGTTTTTACCCGGCTGGGATCACGGCAGCACCTGCTTTGTGTCTGGGACCGGGCCACCGGAAAGATTGACCAGAAGAGTTTTCCCGGAAACACCGTGATCGGCCCGGATTTTCTTCCGGACGGTAACATGGCCGCCACCCTGACCATGAACGGCAATTCAGATATTTTTCTGATCAACGGGAATTACAAGCCTAAAAAGGCCTTGGCCAAAAGCTGGGCCATTGAGGTTTCGCCAGATTTTGACAGCACCGGGCAGAAGATGGTTTTTACCTCCGCCCGGTTCGGAAATCCCCATATTTTTCTGCTGGATATGAAGAGCGGTGTTGTTACCCGTGTAACCACGAAAGGAAAATACAACACCAACCCGACCATCAGCCCGGACGGCCGCTTTGTGGCTTTCTCCCGCCAGACTCCCATGGGGCACCGTATTTTCGTGCATGACCTGACAAATGGACGGGAACGGCAGCTTACCTTCGGGCCTGGAAATGATGAAGAGCCTGCTTTTGGGCCGGATGGTTATTACATTGCTTTTTCTTCCAGCAGAAGCGGAAAGTACAAGATTTACCTGACCACCCGTCATGGCGATCCGGCCATGCTGGTGCCTACAGGAAGCGGAGTTGCCAAGGCCCCGGCATGGGGTAAGGCACATAAGTCGTAATTGGTAATGTGGGGTGGATTTTTTTAAGGGGGCCACAGTGAAGTAGCGGTTTAACAGTTTTGTTGCAACCGCGACTTGATTTTTTTACAAAACACTTTAGGGTCGTAATATTGTAAGTCTAATTTAATGTAGTGTTATATTGGCATGGACAAACTCCTGACCTTAAAAGTTCCTTATTCTGGAGGGCAAATGAGAGCTAGAGCGATAATTTTGTGTGTAGTATTCATGTTGATAGCCGGACTTGGTACCGGATGTTCAAAGAAGCAGGTCGAATCTTCCCCCGCCAGCCCCGCTGTAGAGGAAAGAATGGCCGAGCAGCAGAACAAGGAGCAGCTCGATAAAGAAGAACAGGCCCGTCTGGAAAGGGAAAGAGCCCTTCAGGAACAGGCTCTTGAAGATGAGCGCAAGGTTGCTGCCGCTAAAAAAGAATTTAATGAAGCTGTTGTAGAGCTTGGCAATATGATCCATTTTGATTTCGATTCTTTTGAAATCAAGGAAGAGTATCGTCCCCTGCTGCAGCAGAAAGCCGAAATTCTGAAGAAATATGACAACGTGACCATGGTCATCGAAGGTTACTGCGATGAGCGCGGTACTGAAGAATACAATCTCGCTCTTGGTGAGCGTCGTGCCCGTGCAGCGTATGAGTTTCTCATCCTGCTTGGCGTGGCCCCCGAAAGACTGAGCATCGTCAGCTTCGGCGAAGAAGAACCTGTTGATCCCGCCCACAACGAAACCGCATGGGCCAAGAACAGAAGAGATCAGTTCCGTTTGACTTATTAGTTTCAGCACAGAACAAGCAAAATCCCCGTTTTTCAATGAAAAACGGGGATTTCTTTTTTTGTAGAGCAAATCAGATTGATCAGGTCAGATAGCGGATCAGCCAGAGACCGAGCATGGCGTAAAGTCCGGCAAGGGCATCATCAATCATGACGCCGTACCCGTCTTTCAACCACTTTTCGGACTGCTTGATGGGGAAAGGTTTGGTGATATCGAAAATTCTGAACAGGACAAATCCGACCAGCAGGTGCCAGTCCACTACAGCCGGGAAGGGCAGGAAAACCAGCCATTGGCCCAGCAGTTCATCAATAACGACACTTCCGGGATCTTTTTTGCCCAGCTGCTTTTCCGCTGCTGTGCAGGCTTTAGCGCCGAAGTAAAAAATCAACCCCAGAATCAGTATTCTGACCGGGAGCTGAAAGGGCAGAAATAAAAATGGTGCGGTAATAAGGGCAGCGGCAGAACCCCAGGTCCCAGGAGCCTTGGGAAGGTGCCCAACCGGGCCGAGAGTCGCCACATGCGTAAGGTTGATGTTGAATTTTTTCATGCGCGCAGTATCGGGCTAAAGCGGTTAAATGTCCAGAAATGACAAAGCTGAATTCATTATGAATTCAGCTCAGATTGCTGACAAAGTCCTCGCCTTTTGGTGAGGACTTTTTTATATTGTTTGCATGTTAAAAAAGCCTGAGCAAAAGCAAGTCACTGTTGAGTTGGTTACGATTGAAGAATTGGTTCCTGAGAACCATTTACTTCGAAAGATAA